>CAZXTD010000124.1:3085-8078 GCA_964643575.1 uncultured Glaciecola sp.
TGCGCTGGGTATTAAAATATGCGTTATCAACTAAAGCTAAATCATGCATGCTGGCAAAGCGTTCAGCACCTTCGCCAGTAAGCATAACGTGTTCAGACTTTTGCATCACCAGCAACGCTGCCGCGATGGGACTTTTTATAGTGGTTACACCAGCAACTGCACCCGCATTTTTATCGCTACCGTGCATAATAGAGGCATCCAGTTCATGAGTGCCGTCAAATGTATATACCGCCCCTACACCAGCATTAAAAAGCGGTGACTCTTCCATCAATTGAATCGTTTTAATGACAGCCTGCGTTCCATCTGAGCCTGACTTTAACTCGCTATAGCCTACTTCTAGTGCTTTTTGTAAGATAGCGCGGTAAGCTGATTCTTTTTCATCGCTAATATTTTTTTTAAGTATAGTGCCGGCGCCGCCATGAATAACAATGGCGACTTTTGAGTGATTACCGTTTGAATGTTGTTCCACATCGGTGTCAGCAGCATGCTGCTCTACAGCCCCGACACTTGCACTTGCAGCGCCAACTGAACTAAACAACGCTAGGCCAAAACTAAGTGTCATGGCCAAAGCATTAAACCTTTGTCGACAATTTTTATATGTATTATTTTTGTTATTTAATATCATTGGGCAGGATGTCCTTAAGCCGTTAAAACGGCTTTCAGAATATGGGGATTATTCTGAAATGTCCAATGTCGTACAAATAAATCCTATATTACCGACGAGCAGCAATCGCTTGCCACTTATTCAACTCTAGTTGTGGCGCCACAGAATTTAACACTTGATGCTTAAATTCATCAAAAGTTGAAAACTCAAATTCACCTGAACCAGTTAACTCATTGTATACCAAACGCAACTTACGCATCGAGAAAAATGGCGCTGCAGCCAAACTTGCTTGCGCATCGGCGCTGCTCATGGCCATGGTGCTAAAGGCGCTTTGACTAGCTAATACAGACTCTCTCATTGTTATTATCTCCAAAACATTTTGACTAAGTTTACGAGGAATTTACGTCTTACGTATATTGCTAAATGGAATATAAAAACATGTTTTTAGATGATTTTTGAGGTTGAAAAGCGCAAACGTAACAGCGGATTATTCTTGTGCTGCGCGTCAAAGTTTTGACGCCCACCTTACATGTAAAAATAGTCTAAGGTGCACAACAACTGAGCTATTTTAGAATAACTATACGAATTAGCAGCTTATAAGCTAATCCTTATTTAGCCAGCTGATTTAAAAGCATTTTTTTGCGTGCTTTTATTGACGATTCTGAATTTCCAAATTTGTTTAATAACCAAAACACGAATATCTATAATCAATTTTTCTTAATGACATCAAATCGGCTACACTCTGAAAAATGCAACGAGCAGAGTGAATATTATCAAGCAAAGGAGCAATTTTGGCTGACACATTATTATTTCATGATTATGAAACGTGGGGAGTGACACCCAGTGTAGACTTTCCTGTTCAGTTCGCGGCAGTACGAACCGACCTTGAATTAAATATCATCGAAACCCAAATGCCTATTAATTGGATGTGCGCAATACCGCAGGATTATTTACCTCACCCTAAAGCTTGTTTAGTAACGGGCTTGACACCTGCGCTTAGCATTGCCAAAGGCATGTCTGAACCAGTATTCGCTGAAAAGGTTCATCGTCAATTATCAATGCCCGCAACATGCACCGTGGGCTACAACAGTATAAAGTTTGACGAGGAAGTTTCTCGGCATCTCTTGTATCGTAATTTTTATTCGGTTTATGACAGAGAATACAAAAATGGTAACAGTCGTTGGGATATTATTGACTTGGTAAGGGCATGCTATGCCCTGCGCCCAGATGGAATACAATGGCCTCAACACTCAAACGGAAAACCTAGTTTTAAACTTGAAGATTTAAGCCAAGCAAACGATATAAGCCACGAAGCAGCGCATGATGCCTTATCTGATGTATACGCCACCATTGCTATCGCAAAACTCATCAAACAAAAACAAAGCAAGCTCTATGAATTTTATTGGGGTTTACGAGATAAGAACGAAGCCGCTAAATATCTGCAACGTTTTATGTCGACAGTCCTCGTGCATGTCAGCGGGTATATAAATAGTGAACAAGGCTGCTGTACGCTCATCATGCCTATATGTCGTCATCCAGATAATTCAAACGCGGTACTATGCATTGACCTGCTCAAACCAATCGATAACTTCGTCACTTCTTGTTCCTTAAGCGACAAGGTAGCAAGCATTCAAAGCATGCTCTTTTCAAATACCTCACTCACTACAAATACTTATCAAGAAAGACCCGGGCTCATTAGCATTGCCATTAACAAAAGCCCATTTATTGCACCACTAAAAACATTAGATGCAGCCAGAGCAGAACGTTTAGGAATTAGCATCGAAAGCGCGCTTATAAACGCTGAAATTTTGCGTCAGCAGCATGATTTAGCCGATATATGTCAAGCTGTCTATAAAAAGTCGGATACCCCGAACACAATCAGCAATATTGATGAGGCACTTTACGCTATAGGTTTTCCGGCGCCCGCCGATACTCAGCTTATGGATCAGATTCGTGAATGTCAGCCCGAGCAACTTGTTGGGTTTCAGGGGCGTTTTGAAAACCCACTATATGAACAGTTATTGTTTCGGTATAGGGCACGAAATTTTCCATATTTATTAGAAGAGTCAGAAGTCCAAAAATGGCAACGCCATTTACAGGCGCGATTCACACAAGGTAATAAAAAAGAATGCTTATCCATTGATGAGTATTTTACTGAAATAGAAGAGCTCATTGCCAGGCATCAGCAAAACCCGACTTTTTTGCAGATTTTGCAAAACTTACAAAGATACGGTCAAAATATGCTTGGTTAGCACAATCCGTGAAATGAAATCGCGGTTTTTATATTCAAAGAATAATTTATATAACAATCGTACGTAATGACACCGTGTTTCATGACAAAAGGCTAAGCAATATATGAATGGTATTTCGTTAAAAGCAGATAAGGCAAAAAAAGAGTTAAGGCTTGCTTTTGATCCTACGATTATTGATTCGGCAATAGATGCCAAATCTCTTGCCCTTTTTGTGAAAAGTTCTGAATACAATCATTATCTGCTTGTTGAAGAGAACCTCGCTTCTGCAGCAGACAACCTCGCCTTAGCTTTGGCAGGAAAAAGTACAGATACATTTGAATGCGTGGTTGGCATAGCAAAAGATGCAGAGTTAAATATCAACGTTAGTACAGACAAAATGCAAGCCGACCTCATCATTACCGCGCCATATGCTGGCACAATACCGAGTGTAAAAGGTGTTAGTAAGTTTCTTACTCAACATAATATTACGTGCGGCATTGGTGTAAAACGTATTCGCGCTTTGTTAGAACAAGTTAGTCAGGCCTTGCCGGGAGAAGAGTCTTGCTTAACAGTCGCGAAAGGCTTACCTCCCAAAAAAGGCAGAGACTCATATATTAAACCACTAGTACCAAACGCATTAGAGCGAGTTTTGGCACCAAAGTCAGATACTGATGACAAAGTTGACATGCGCGATTTTGGTGAACTTCTATGTGTAGAGCCAAAGCAAATAGTAGCGAAAAGAATGCCACCGAGTATAGGGCGCTCTGGTTTCACCGTAACAGGTGAAGCACTAAGCCCAGAACCTGGCGAGCTAAAACCGATTAAACTTGGCGACAACGTATTTATTCCAGACGACCAAGAAAACCAAGTTTTCGCAAAAGTCGCTGGCCTGCCAAAATATGCAAATGGGGTTATTAGTGTCGATGACGTATACATGTCAAAGGGAGTCAACGTTGCAACCGGCAACATAAAATATAATGGTGCTGTAATCGTTAACGGTGATGTGACAGAAAATATGAAAATTATCGCGACGGGCGATGTCACCATAAACGGATTTGTTGAGTCAGCCTATATTGAGTCGGGCGGGGATATTATTATCACTCAGGGTGCAACTGGTAAAATGCAAGATATTGACTGTCAGCTTATTGCCAGTGGCGGCATATTTTTGGAGCACGGCCAAGGTTTGCATATGGATGCTGCTAAGCAAATAAACGTGATAAAGCAACTTGCCTACTCCAATGTGAAATGTAAAGAAAATATCATAGTAGGTGCAGTTGATAATCCGCAAGGAAAATTGTTTGCTAGCGTGATTTCGTGCAGCAAATCAATTATTGCAGGCCATGTCGGAGCAGTTTCAGGTAGTAGCTTAAGCATCGACTATTCAGATGCATACAACCAGCTATGCGACCGCTTTGATAAAATGAACGCGATGTTCAAAGAACTTTCTACTAAAAACGCCGATCACGAAATAAAAGTAGCAAACATTAATAGCCGAGTCAGAGCGGGTCGTTTAGACGACAAAATGGCAAATTTAAACAAGGAACTCGAGCTAGAGCGTGTGTTTTTAAACTGGCTACGAATATCTAAAGATGAACTCGAACAAAGTATTGACGCATTTGAGGTTTATGCACGCGTGATTGCAACCAGAGCACTTTACCCTGGTGTAAATGTAAAACTAAACAAAACCACCTGGGATGCTAAAAAAGAGTACCAGCATTGCAGAGTAGGTTTAGAGGGGGGCAAATGGTTGTACTCCCCTTTAGTTTAAAAATACAAACGACAAGAGTTATCTGACAACATGAATGGCATATCGTTAAGGAACAGCACCAACAATCGTGAACTCATTGCTATAGTGGATCCTATGTTAGTCAAAGGGCCATTTGATATTGAAGCTTTTAGCGAATTTGTGAAAGGCTCAGAATTTTCTCGTTTTTTCTTGTCCAACGATAACGTTTTAGCCCTCGCCGAAGCCGTTGATTATGCGATTGAGCAGTCCTCAATGGATGCCATTGAAATGTCGGTAGGTGAAGTGAAAGATGGCAAGGTTTCGGTGGCAATAGCGAGTGATCAAATGAGCGCGACGCTTACCATTACTACGCCCCATAATGGTGAAATACCCAATATGGCACAAATTGAATTAACCTTGCAGCAACATGGC
>CAZXTD010000124.1:8088-13000 GCA_964643575.1 uncultured Glaciecola sp.
CGAGTGGGTCGTGGAGCTACAGGGTCCAGGACGCCTTGCAGCAACAAGGCATTGTAAGAGGCATCGGTAAACGCAAAATACGAAATCTCATACAGCTAGCGGCAGAAGCAGAGCCCGGACAAGAAGTATCCGATGTTATTGCAAAAGGGCTTCCTCCTCGAAAAGGCAAAGACTCTTACGTTAAGCCCCTGGTCAGTAATTCTTTCGACCGCATATTAGCCCCACAAGATGCGGGCGACGACAAGGTAGATATGCGAAACTTAGGCGATATTTTGTGTGTAAAAGCTGGCCAAAGTATTGCGCGTAGAATGCCTCCGGGAAAAGGCCGCAAGGGCTATACCGTGACGAATAAAAAGCTATCACCCATTGCCGGTGAGTGGAAAGACTTTAAATTAGGTGCAAACACAGAAGTAAGCAACAGTAATGAAAACACTGTCATAGCAACCTTAGCCGGTCAGCCAAAATTTGAAGATGGTAAAATGACCATTGACGATACCTTCATTTCGTCTGGCGTAAATGTGGGCACAGGTAATATTAAATACGACGGCGCAGTTATTGTGAACGGCGACGTAACTGAAAACATGCAAGTAATTGCAGATGGCGATATTACGATTAACGGCTTTGTAGAATCGGCCTTAATACGAGCAGGCGGTGATATCATTATCACCAAAGGTGCAATGGGTAAAATGCAAGTCGAAGACTGCCGTTTAATTGCTAGTGGTAATGTGTTTGTACAACATGGTCAAGGCCTTGATATCATCGCCGGTAAAGATGTTAACGTTGAAAAACAACTCGCGTATTCACGCGTTAAGTGCAAAGGTGGTGTAACCGTAGGGACACCCGATAACCCAATGGGCAATTTATTTGCAAGCAATATAAATTGTCAACGGGCAGTGAGAGCGGGCTCCGTAGGAGCTATATCCGGAAGCGTACTTAATGTTGACTATAGTGAAGGATATAATCTCTTAGTCAGCCGCAGTGATACTTTGAACGAACTTTTGAAATCATTAACCAAAACCAACGCTGACCACGAAATAAAATTGAGTGCGTTGAATCATCGAATTATTCCAGCTTCTCTTAAGCAAAAAATGGCAGACTTAAACAACGAACTGGACTCAGAACGAGTTTTATTGAATTGGGTAAAGAGCGCACTGGATGAATTAATGACAAAACGCGATGCCTACGAACTGAATGCGAGGGTTATTGCAAATAAAGAGTTGTTTCCTGGTGTGACCGTTCGTTTAAACAAAAAGATATACAAATGTGAAAAAGAATACATGAAATGCAGGATTACACTAGAAAAAGGCAATTGGATTTACGATCCTATTATTTAGATTAAATTGAATATAAGCAAGGCCTTATTAACTTCTGTGTTAATAAGGCCGATATGCTAAAAGAACTATTCGACTTCAACCGCGATAGCAGTAGCCTCGCCGCCTCCAATACATAATGCGGCAACCCCCTTTTTAAGTCCTTTTTGCTTTAATGCATGCAACAAAGTAACCACAATGCGCGCGCCAGAGGCACCAATGGGATGGCCCAAAGCACAAGCGCCACCTTTAGTATTGACCTTACTCGCATCCAAGCCAAGCTTGTCGATAGCTAGCATGGTAACCATGGCAAAGGCTTCATTAATTTCATACAAGTCCACTTCGTCTTTGTGCCAGCCAGCTTTATCTAACACCTTTTCAATTGCACCGATAGGTGCCACAGTAAAATCTTCTGGTTTCATTGCATGCGTGCTATGGGCTTTAATGCTCGCCATAGCGCTCAGGCCTTGTTGCTTTGCAGTATCTTGTGACATAACAAGTAAAGCTGCCGCACCGTCTGATATAGAGCTAGCATTTGCAGCGGTAACAGTACCGTCTTTTTTAAAAGCCGGACGTAAGCTCGGTATTTTATCTATTCTAGCGTTGCCTGGCCCTTCATCGGTGTCAATCACGATATCGCCTTTTCGAGTCGATACGGTAAAAGGCGTTATTTCATCTTTAAACAAACCTTGTTCAATAGCAGATTGCGCTTTTGATAATGAGGATACTGCAAACGCATCCATGTCTTCTCTTGTGATATTTTCATCATCGGCTGTGTCTTGTGCAAAACAACCCATGGCTTTGCCATCGTAAGCATTTTCCAAGCCGTCAAGCATCATATGGTCAAAGGTTTGCGCGTGGCCCATTCGATAGCCTGCGCGAGCTTTAGGCAGTATATAGGGCGCCATGCTCATACTTTCCATGCCGCCAGCTATGACTGTTTGTGCGCTGCCTGCCTTGATTAAGTCGTGAGCAAGCATTATTGCCTTCATGCCTGAGCCGCAGACTTTATTAATCGTAGTTGCGCCGGCAGATATCGGCAAGTCAGCCCCTAAAGCCGCTTGCCTCGCTGGTGCTTGGCCTAAACCAGCCGGTAGCACGCAACCCATGATAACTTCTTCGATTTTTTCGACTGAAAACGCATCAGCCTGCTCTTTCGCGTTCTTTACAACAGCTGTTATTGCCGCTGCCCCTAATTTTGGCGAAGTCGTAGATGACAAACCACCCATGAAACTGCCCATAGCGGTGCGTTTTGCAGAAACGATTACAACAGAATTACTCATCTATTTTTCCTATAATTACCTATAAATTGAAACAAATCTGGCAGCAAAACCGCCCATTTCTTTTAAGTTTACGTTTACGTTAACTTGACTTTACGTAAACGTAAAGTACATTAGTGCACTTTTAGTGAAAAACAATTGTAAATAAGATGTCGACACAAACTTTTTCGATTGGTGAGTTAGCCAAACATTATGATATTACACCGCGCTCTATACGTTTTTACGAAGAGCAGAAATTGATTGAGCCTGAAAGACAAGGCCAATCTCGTATTTATCATGTAAAAGACAAAGTCAGACTTAAACTCATTATGCGAGGTAAGCGTCTTGGTTTTTCACTTGCCGAAATTCGCAAGCTCTTTGAACTATATGACACAAACTCAAACAGCGTCGCGCAACTTGAAACCATGCTAGAGCTCACACAAACAAAACGTGCAGTGCTTGAGCAACAACTCAACGATATCACCATGCTGATGAATGAGTTGGACGAAGTTGAAGCGCGTTGTAAAGATGAACTTAATGAAATAACTAGAGGTATCGCATGATTACTGCACCCTATCCTACTCTTGATTTTGGCCTTGGAGACGACATAGACATGCTACGCGAGCATGTTTATAACTTTGCGCAAAACGAAATTGCACCGCTTGCCGAAAAAGCAGATGAGAACAACAGCTTTCCAAATCAATTATGGCCTCAATTGGGTGAAATGGGTTTATTAGGCGTGACGGTTAGTGAAGAATTTGGCGGCTCTGATATGGGTTACTTAGCACATACAGTCGCGATGGAAGAAATTAGCCGCGCTTCGGCCGGCATTGGTTTGAGCTATGGTGCGCATTCTAACTTGTGCGTAAATCAACTATATAAAAATGGCAGCCAAGCACAAAAAGAAAAATACCTACCCAAATTAGTATCAGGTGAACACATTGGTGCACTTGCCATGAGTGAGCCTAATGCAGGCTCTGACGTTGTGAGTATGAAGCTTCGCGCCGACAAAAAGGGCGATAAGTATATTCTTAATGGCAATAAGATGTGGATTACCAACGGCCCTGACGCACACACCTTTATTATTTATGCAAAAACCGATACCAGCGCTGGCTCTAAAGGAATAACGGCGTTTATTGTCGAAAAAGACACGCCAGGATTTAGCCAAGCACAAAAGCTCGACAAACTTGGTATGCGCTCATCAAATACCTGCGAACTAGTATTTGAAGACGCAGAGGTGCCTGAAGAAAACATTATTGGTGGCTTAGGCGGTGGCGTAAGAGTCTTGATGAGCGGGCTCGATTATGAGCGCCTCGTTTTGTCGGGTGGCCCGCTAGGAATAATGCAGGCATGCATGGATATCGTTGCGCCTTATATTCATGACCGTACACAGTTTGGTCAATCAATTGGGCAGTTCCAATTAGTGCAAGGCAAAGTCGCCGACATGTACACGCAAATGAATGCGGCTCGGGCCTATGTTTATGCAGTTGCTCGCTCTTGTGACCGTGGGCAAACAACGCGCAAAGACGCAGCTGGCGCCATTTTATATTCAGCTGAACTTGCCACAAAAATGGCATTAGATGCGATCCAATTACTTGGTGGTAATGGTTACATAAACGAATACCCCACTGGGCGCTTACTGCGAGATGCTAAACTATACGAGATTGGTGCAGGCACATCCGAAATTAGACGGATGCTAATCGGTAGAGAATTGTTTAACGAATCAAAATAGCAGGGCTATTTGTTTATTAATTACACCTAAATGGAGCGTACTTACGTGCCAATTTTACAGTCCTCACTCAATACAAAAAGCGCTGCGTTTGAAGAAAACGCAGCGCACATGCAAACACAAGTAGACGATTTAAAAGAAACGGTTGCTAAAATAATGTTAGGCGGCGGCGAGAAATCTCGAGAACGGCATTTATCGCGAGGGAAGCTATTGCCTCGCGAGCGTATTGAATATTTACTTGATAAAAACACGGCCTTTCTGGAGGTAGCGCAACTCGCAGCTTTAGATGTGTATGAAGATGATGTGCCTTGCGCTGGCGTAATTGCTGGCATAGGCACAGTAAGCGGCGTCGAATGTATGATTGTCGCTAATGACGCAACGGTTAAAGGCGGCACTTATTATCCTTTAACGGTTAAAAAGCACCTTCGTGCACAAACCATCGCTGCCGAAAATAACTTACCCTGTATTTATTTAGTTGACTCAGGCGGTGCTAATTTACCTCGTCAAGATGATGTATTTCCCGACAAAGAGCATTTTGGACGTATATTTTTCAACCAGGCCAATATGTCGGCACAAAACATTCCACAAATTGCCGTTGTGATGGGCTCGTGTAC
>CAZXTD010000125.1:0-3022 GCA_964643575.1 uncultured Glaciecola sp.
TCAATATGTTTGCCAATTAAGTTTTGAATAGCACGCAATTGCTTGGTGTCTTCGTTTGTTACAAAAGATACTGCATGCCCATTAGCGCCAGCTCTGCCTGTGCGGCCAATGCGATGCACGTAATCTTCAGGCACGTGGGGTAAATCAAAATTGATAACGTTTGGCAACATGTCTATGTCTATTCCGCGCGCGGCAATGTCGGTAGCCACAAGCACACGAAGTTGACCTGCTTTAAACTCGGTGAGCGCTTTGGTACGGGCGCCCTGGCTTTTATTGCCATGAATAGCGAGTGAGCTGATGCCTTTAGCCGACAGCTGCTTTGCAATGCGATTCGCCCCGTGCTTTGTGCGCGAAAACACCAATACTTGCTGCCAGTTTTGTTCGTCAATAAGCTTTGCCAGTAACTTGTTTTTATTACTCTTTTCAACATGTACTATGGTTTGCTCAACAAGCGGCGTTGTTGAGTTTTTTGGCGTAACAGACACTTCTTCTGCATCGTTTATAAACTGCTTGGCTAAGGCGCGTATATCGTCTGAAAAAGTCGCCGAAAACAACAAGTTTTGACGCTTTTTAGGCAACAACTTAATAATGCGTTTTATGTCGTGAATGAAGCCCATGTCGAGCATGCGGTCGGCTTCATCTAGCACTAATATTTCGAGCTGGTCAAATTTAAGTGCATTTTGCCCAAATAGGTCTAACAGGCGACCTGGCGTGGCGACCAAAATATCGACGCCTCTTCGCAAACTCTTCATTTGAGGGTTAATAGAAACACCGCCAAATGCAACACAAGACTTTAATCCAGTAAACTGATGACTATCTTGTACCGACTGCCATACTTGGGCGGCGAGTTCGCGGGTTGGGGTTAAAATAAGGGCTTTTGCATGATTGGGCTTTGGCCGCGACTGAGCGCTATTTAAGATATGCGAAATAGGCAAAGCGAAAGCACCAGTTTTACCGGTACCTGTTTGCGCGGCTGCCATTAAATCTTTACCCGACAAAACCACCGGTATGGCTTTTTCTTGAATAGGTGATGGTGATTCGTAGCCAAGCTTTTCAGTGGCGCGAATAAGTACTTCAGATAAGCCTAAAGAAGCAAAAGTAGGTGTTTCAGACATTAAAAAGGTGTTTCCATGATGAACAATAAGATAGCGTGTAGGGTTGATAGCAAACACAAGTCGCATTTATGCTAGACAGCTGGCGACAAGCATTGATTGGAGTATGATAGCATAGTTTCAAGTAAAGCTATGTAGGTATACAATTATTGTCGCAACTAACGTTAGTTACTGCTAGCCTACATTTTTTGTTGCACGGCAGCAGTTTGATAAGGTAATGATTAAAAATGCATACTCACATTAAACAGCTGTATGAGCTTGCAAATAAACCTGCACGTTTAATTATAGGCTTAATGAGCGGTACATCCCTCGATGGTTTAGATATTGCTTTGTGTAAAATTGAGGGCCAAGGCTACGATACAAAATGCGAGGTCATTGCCTTTAAAACCGCTCTATACGATGATGAATATCGCACTAAAGTGCGCGAAGTATTTGCCAAACAACATGGGAGTATCGAACATTTATGCTTGCTAAATGCTTGGATAGGCCGTCATCATGCTTTATTAGTTAATCAAGCGATAAAAGAATTTGACCTCAAAGCGCAAGACATCGATGTAATCGCAAGCCACGGACAAACTGTTTATCACTGTCCGCAAGAACAACACAAACGTACAGACTTTGGTAATGCAACCTTACAAATAGGCGACGGCGATCACATTGCAGTGTTAACCGGCATTACGACCCTTAGTGATTTTCGGCAAAAGCACATAGCTGCAGGTGGCCAAGGCGCGCCGCTTGTTATGTACGGTGATGAACTTTTATTTAGCAGCGCTGATGAAACTCGAATACTGCTTAATATTGGAGGTATCGCAAACCTTAGTTTTGTGCCGCAGTTAAATGTAGACACCACAGAAGATTCTGCTCAAACTACTTTTAGCTCAGATATTGGCCCTGGCAATACAATAATGGACGCATATATACAAAAGCATTTTGCTCCCTTACAGTACGACAAAGATGCAAACATCGCATCTGCCGGAAAGGTTAACCAAGCCTTACTGACATCGTTACTTCAATCTGAATTTTTGCAACAAAAGCTGCCTAAAACCACCGGACCTGAAGTATTTAATCTGACTTTTCTTGAAACCTGCCAACAAAGTACCAGCACAACTCGTATCAGCAAAGCTGATGTAATGGCGACACTGTGTGAATTTACCGCTACTTGCATTGCAAATAGCATAGTAGGCATAACTCAGGGCTTATCTAATATAGCGATTTACGCAAGCGGTGGAGGCATACACAATCCACTTTTGATGTCTGTGATAGAGCAAAAGATAAAGATGGCGGGGGTAAGCTCTACTCTTAACACAACACAAGACTTAGCTTTAAACCCAGATGCGAAAGAAGCTGTTTTATTTGCAATCCTAGCAAACGAGACTTTATGTCGTGACGATGACAATTTTGCTATGAAGTCAACCCCACAAGCGCACATCACCATGGGAAAAGTGAGCTTTCCAGACTAAATATATCTTGATAAATGCTTGTCGAAATTTCTCAGAGCTGAATGTAAAATTTACTTGCCAAGCTAGATCCCCTTGGCACTTTTAGTCGTATGAGTAACGTTAACTAATTTGAAAACATTGAAAATTTTCAAAAAATAATCAATTGTGTCACTAGCACTTATGTTTTAACGGAGCACAAATAACCTATGAGCCTATTCTGGATAACAGCAATCATGTTGCTTGGTGTCATCACTCCGCTCGTAACCGAAAGGTTTGGCCGTACGCTAAATACTATCCTAACCATGTTTGCTCCGGCAGTAGCACTAACTTATGTCATTACGCTTATTCCCGAGGTATTGGCTGGCAACGTGATACTTGAATACATCGAGTGGATTCCTGCTGCCGGACTCACCTTATCGATGCGTTTGGACGGTCTAGCCCTTATGTTTGCCTTACTTATACTAGGCATCG
>CAZXTD010000125.1:3032-12864 GCA_964643575.1 uncultured Glaciecola sp.
CATCATACTATACGCCAGATATTACCTATCTGAAAAAGAAGCAGCCGGTCGATTCTTTGC
Organism: uncultured Glaciecola sp.; assembly: GCA_964643575.1. Classification (GTDB taxonomy): domain Bacteria; phylum Pseudomonadota; class Gammaproteobacteria; order Enterobacterales; family Alteromonadaceae; genus Glaciecola. The sequence continues at coordinate 3,093 of CAZXTD010000125.1, forward strand.
TTTTTTGATGCTGTTTATGACCGCCATGCTATCTATCGTGTTAGCAAACAATGTTTTACAACTGTGGATGGCTTGGGAAGTCACAAGCATCAGTTCTTTCCTTCTCATCAGCTTTTGGGCTCACAAATCTGAATCGCGCAAAGGCGCGCGAATGGCGCTGGCCGTTACTGGCGGTGGTGGGCTTGCCTTGTTAGCAGGCTTATTGCTAATAGCCGACATGGTTGGCAGCTATGAGCTTGAAGTAATTCTAAATAGCGGCGACCTTATTCGTGAACACTCGCTATATTCTGTGGCCCTTATTTTGGTTTTACTCGGTGCATTCACAAAGTCTGCTCAATTTCCGTTTCATTTTTGGCTACCACATGCAATGGCAGCGCCAACTCCAGTAAGTGCTTACTTACATTCAGCAACCATGGTAAAGGCCGGCATCTTTTTATTGGCGCGTTTTTACCCGGTACTTTCGGGCACTGACATGTGGTTTTTAATTGTTAGTGCAACAGGCTTAGCAACCCTAGTGTTAGGCGCATACATTGCGCTGTTTAAACACGATCTTAAAGGCCTGCTGGCCTATTCGACTGTAAGTCACTTGGGACTTATTGTTTTGCTGCTTGGTATGGACACCAAACTCGCCGCTGTTGCCGCACTTTTCCATATTATGAATCACGCTATCTTCAAAGCCTCATTGTTTATGGCTGCGGGTGTCATCGACCATGAGTCTGGCACTCGGGATATGCGTAAACTCAATGGCTTATGGAAATTCATGCCACATACTGCAACCTTAGCAATGGTTGCATCGGCGTCGATGGCAGGTGTTCCCTTATTTAACGGTTTTTTATCTAAAGAAATGTTTTTTGCTGAATCTTTACACCAAGAAGCCTTAGGCTTTTTGTCGTGGATGATACCGGTGTTGGCAACGCTTGCGGGTATTTTTGCTGTTGCCTATTCTATGCGTTTTGTACACGACGTGTTCTTTAATGGCGAACCTGTTGATTTACCTAAAACGCCTCACGAACCACCGCGATACATGAAAATTCCTATCGAAATTTTGGTTGCCTTGTGTTTATTAGTGGGTATTTTCCCTTCTTTCATGGTGGGAGACTTTTTAGAGGCCGCTGCTTCTTCGTTAATTGTTGGCGAATTGCCGTATTACAGCCTCGCCATTTGGCACGGATTTAATTTACCCTTGGTCATGAGTATTGTTGCCATCGTCGGCGGGTTAATCGTTTATTTCTATAGAGACCAGCTTTATCGCTTCCAGAGCCAGTTCCAAGAATCCGATGCTAAATTAGTATTTGAAGGTGTTATTCAAAAAGTGGTTGAAAAATCTGCCTTAGTTTATGAAGGGTTTAGTAATGGCTCTTTACAGCGGTATGTCGCGTTTTTATTGATATTTACAATTGTCGTTACCGCGGTACCGCTTATCAACTTAGATGTTGCTGCTACAAACTCAAAAAATCAGCCAGTGACTGGTATTGAAATAATCGCAGGTGTTATTTTGTGCTTAAGCGCATTAGCAACCATGATTTACCACAGAAAACGCATGATCGCGTTAATATTGCTGTCGGTTGCAGGACTCATTGTATCAATCGCTTTTGCAAGATTTTCAGCACCCGACTTGGCCCTAACGCAGCTATCGGTTGAAGTTGCTACGGTTATTTTATTGATGCTGGCACTGTTCTTTTTGCCTCAAAAAACCAAGAATGAATCGTCCCCTTCAAGAGTGGTCAGAGACCTCGGTATCGCTGCTGCAATTGGCGGTATCGTCGCCACGGTCAACTACGCGTTTATCACTCAACCACTTAATAGTATTTCGGACTTTTTCTTGGCAAATAGTAAAACCGGTGGTGGCGGCACAAATGCAGTTAACGTTATTTTGGTCGACTTTAGAGGCTTAGACACCTTAGGCGAAATCTTAGTGTTAGGGATCGCCGCATTTGGCATATTTAAACTACTTGCAGGCGTACGGCTAGCAATGCCAAGTGCAAATGAAGACGGTTTACCTTGGTCGACTGATACTCATCCGCCTATTCTAACAATGATTTCGCAGAGCCTATTGCCACTAGCGTTACTTGTGTCGTTCTACATATTCTTGCGAGGACACAATATGCCAGGCGGTGGTTTTATCGCGGGTTTAATTACCTCTGTGGCCTTGATTCAACAGTATATCGCTCACGGCGTAGATTGGATTAAGCCTCGCATTAAAGTTGATTATCAGTCGCTTATTGCCTGGGGCGTATTAATTGCGGCATTTACTGGCGTGGCAAGTTGGTTCTTTGGGCGTCCGTTTATGACCACATGGTTTGACTATTTTGATATCCCTTTAATTGGTGAAATAGAGCTAGCCAGTGCGCTGGTGTTTGATTTGGGCGTATATTTGACTGTGGTAGGTGCAACATTGCTGATATTAGCGAATTTAGGCAAGTTGACATCGGCGCATCGTCCGACGGCGGAGGAATAATGGAAACTTTATATGTAATTTGTGTAGGAGTGCTTACATTTTGCGGGGTGTTTTTATGTTTACGTGGCCGCACCTTCTCCGTAGTTGTAGGTTTAACCATGCTCTCGTATGCGGTTAACTTATTCTTATTCTCAAGCGGCCGCCTAAATTTAGATGGCGCTGCAATTTTAGGCATGGCTGATAAATACGCCGACCCACTACCGCAGGCCCTTGTACTAACAGCAATCGTGATTGGCTTTGCCATGATTGCGTTTGTGGTTATTTTGTCGATTCGAGCACGTGCCGACTTAGGTAACGACTTAGTCGATGGGCGCGAACCACCTGATACGCCTAAACTAGTTAAACCCCGCGGAGGTAAATCATGATTGCGCATTTGCCCATATTACCTTTAATTATCCCGATGATCGGCGGGTTGTTAATGTTACTCCCGCCGTTTATTGGCCCTGAAAAATATCAACTTCGCCGAGCTGGCAGTTTAGTGTTAATACTGATGCAAATAGCGTGTTCTATTTGGCTTATTTCATCAGTAATGCAAGACGGTGCGATAATGTATGCGGTGGGCGACTGGCAGCCGCCCTTTGGTATTATCCTATACGCAGACCACCTTTCGGCAATGCTTGTTGCGCTTACAAGCTTTTTGGGCTTGGGTGTTGTTTTATATTCTTTTGCCGGCACCGATAGTTTGGGTAAGTATTTTCATCCTTTAATACACTTTCAGTTACTCGGTATATATGGGGCCTTTTTAACTAACGATTTGTTTAACCTTTTCGTATTTTTTGAGGTTTTACTAATCGCTTCTTATGCATTGTTGGTGCATGGGGGCGGCAAGCAGCGCACAGCAGCGAGTGTGCACTATGTGATATTGAACTTGGTTGGCTCGAGTTTGTTCCTCATAGCTTTAGGTACACTTTACGGCACAACCGGCACACTTAATATTGCCGACATGTCACAACGCATTGGTCAACTACCTGAGAGCCAAGCCATTATTGCGCAAGTCGGCGGGTCGTTATTGCTCATTGTGTTTGGGTTAAAAGCGGCAATGTTGCCTTTACACTTTTGGCTTCCACGCACTTATGCAGAAGCAACAGCGCCTGTTGCCGCGTTATTCGCCATTATGACAAAAGTCGGCGTATATTGTATTTTCCGCGTTTACACGGTAATTTTTGGCGAGCAGTCTGGTGAACTTGCCGACATGATCGTCGCTTGGGTATGGCCGCTAGCAATTCTTACTATCGCCGTGGGCACAATAGGTGTGCTAGCAAGCCCAAGCTTACGCATGCTTACCGGTAACTTAGTGCTGGTATCAATTGGTACACTATTGATTGCATTTTCTTTAAGGACGCCAGAGGCCACAGCAGCCGGTTTGTTATATTTAATACATAGTACGCTTATAACAGGGGCTTTGTTTTTGATTGCCGACATGATTGGCAAGCAGCGTGGTAAAGCGGTAGACCGCTTTGTTATTGCACGCAAAATTAATCAGCAAACAGTATTGGGGATTATGTTTTTTGTTGCAGCGATGGTTGTAGCTGGTTTACCGCCATTTTCCGGCTTTTTGGGTAAATTAGTGGTTTTACAGTCTGCGGGCGGTACAGAGCATGTATCTTGGGTTTGGGCTGCAATATTAATCTCGAGCTTAATAACGATTGTTGCGCTCTCCAGAGCTGGTACTACATTATTTTGGCGACACGCGCCTGTGCGAGAAGAAAGCGATGAATCAGATGCATCAGTTTGGCAAATTAGTGGCGCCTTGGTACTACTAGTAGCGTCACCGCTTATTGCTCTATTTGGCAATAGTTTTGTGCAATACACTAATGAGGCCGCGGCACATTTGCATGATATCCCCTACTTACTTGAAATGATGAACCTAGCAGGAGATGCAAAATGAATGTATTTTCTAGACTAGTGCCTATGCCATTCCATAGCCTCGTATTGCTTATTGTTTGGCTAATGATTAACTCAACTATGAGCCTTGGGCATATTTTGCTTGGGGCGGTTTTGGGTATTGTAATACCGCTAATATGCGCGCCTTTACGAATGCCTCAACAGCCAATTAAAAAGCCATTTAAAGCCATTATGTATATATTTGTGGTGTTAGCCGACGTGCTTATTGCCAATGTCCAGGTGGCTTTGTTAGTTATAGGCCCCGAAAAACGAATTAAACCTGGGTTTATCGCAGTACCTTTAGACTTACCCGACATGCTTTCTATTACCGTGCTCGCAAGTACTGTGACTATGACACCAGGTACGGTAAGTAGCGAAGTATCAAGCGATAAAAAGTGGCTTTATGTACACGTTTTGAACATGCCTGAAAACGAACAAGAAGTAATAGACCTTATCAAACAACGTTATGAGTCACGCGTTAAGGAGATTTTTGGATGTTAGATTTCTCAATTATTTTAGTTGCCGCCATGTTAGGTATTGCGCTTGTTCTCAACATGTGGCGTTTACTTATAGGCCCACACACTGTCGATAGAATATTGGCGCTTGATACTATGTACATCAATAGCATTGCGCTTATCTTACTTTACGGCATTTACAACCGCACTCCATTGTATTTTGAAGCGGCCTTATTAATCGCCATGCTCGGCTTTGTGAGCAGCGTTGCTTTTGGCAAATATTTGCTGCGCGGCGACATTATCGAATAGGAATTATTATGAGTTTTTATGCCGAACTAATTATATCTGTATTACTCGTGCTGGGCGGTCTTTTTGTATTGGTTGGATCAATTGGACTGTTGCGTTTAAAAGATATATACGTACGATTGCATGCTCCTACTAAGGCGACCACACTAGGCTTGGGGAGTATTATAATTGGCTCAATAGCTTATCACTATTTCAGCACGGGCGTATTAACCGTGAACGAACTGCTCATTACTCTATTTTTAGCGATTACGGCACCTGTAACCGCACATATCCTTGCAAAGGTAGCGATGCATCACCGAGTAAAGGTAATGGATCGCACCCGAAACGCCCATTTAGTAGAGACGGCTAGGGAGCAGTTGCCGCCACAAACAAATCAAGATGCAAAATCGGCAGACTAGTCAACGAAAGCTTTTTAGAAATGCTTGGCTAAAAATGAAAAGATTAAATGTAAAAAGGGTGCACTAAACGTGCACCCTTTTTGCTATTGCGTTTTAACTAAACGTCTGTCATTACTTACCGTGAGCTTGAGCCATAAACTCTTCAATCTCACCGCAATCTTTTGTTAACAGACTCACTACAACCGTCACCACAACTGCAAATGGCATTGAGTATAGCGCCGGATTAACAAGTACATCCAGACCTAACATAGTCTCTGCACCAAAGAAGCGACTAAAAGTAAACAATAGCGAAGTAACCAAACCTGATGCCATACCGATAATCACAGCCTGACTAGTTAGCTTTTTCCACCAAACCGCAAATACAAGCGCTGGTGCAAACGTACTTGCTGCAATACCAAAACACATTCCCACTAGCATAGCAACGTTCTGCTCTTTCAACCAAATTGACATACCAATAGCAACTAAGGCTAAACAGCCAGCGCCAATTTTTGCAAAGCGTAGTTGTTGTTCGTCGCTACTATCAGGCTTAAGTATGCCTTTGTATAAATCGTGCGAAAGGCTAGTAGTCGCTGATATTAATAGGCCAGCTGAGGTACTCAGCATCGCTGCCATTGCGCCTGCAGCTATAACGCCCATTAGCACCTGGCCACCAAGCATGTCGCCTAACATAGGCATGGTCATATTAGTTGCAACGCCTCGTTTCCCTTCAGCAAGCAATGCTACAAGCTGCGGATACAAACCATACATGGCAATTAAACCAACAAAGAATACCGCTGCGTAAAATACCGCTAAGCCCCAAATTGTGATTTCAGCAGATCTACGCGCTTCTTTAGCACTTGATACAGTGTAGAAACGAATCAAGATATGAGGTAAACCAAGTACACCAAAGAACAATGCAACAACCAAGCTTGCGTTATCGGCAAGGCTTCTTAGGCCTACACCTGGCGTTACAGCACTTGCTGAATCAGGCATTATTTCGCGAACCGCTGCGATAGACTCATTAGTCGGCGCATCGGCCAAGGTCGCGGCTATAGCAACAGCTTCAGGATTAGCAGAAGCCAATAAGGGTGGCACCATCTCATTACCAGCTGATATGACGCCTACCGGGTTACCCGAGAACAAAGAAATGATGCCAAATACGAGTAGGAATAATAAAGCGCCGAATAAAATTGCACCTTGGATTGCTTGGTTATAAGAAGTACCTTTCATACCTCCCAAAACAACAAATACCCCCATCAAAATACCGGTAACAATAACAGTAGGTAAATAGTCCCAACCCAAAAGTAAGCCGAATAAGTGACCAGCGCCCACAATTTGCGGAATAAGGTACATAACGCAAAGCGACAGAGTAGAAATCATTGCAATAGTGCGGATTCCTTTTTCTTTGCCTTTGTAACGAGCGTTAAGTAAATCTGCAACGGTATATTTACCCACGTTTTTAAGCGGACTCGCGATAAGTAGTAAAACCACAATCCAAGCAGCGAAAAAGCCAAGAGCAAGCCACCAGCCGTCTACACCCATAAGCGCAACAGCACCAGCTACACCTAAAAAGCTTGCAGCACTTGCATAATCTCCCAACATGGCCCAACCATTTACGCGAGGCGAAATACCGCCACCGGCAACATAAAAGTTAGCGGTAGAGCTCGTTGAACGCCGATGATAAAAACTGATAAAAAGTGACAAACCAATACCGAGTATTACGATGCTTAATGCTAAAATATTTTCCATTAGTCAGATTCCTCTTCACTCATCTTTTTAAGATACAAACGAGTGATAATCACTCCGGTTAAGATGATGACCAAACCACCCCAAATTGCCAACGGTAAACCCGCTATTGGCAAGGCCGCGATATCAGCAAATGTTGCTGAAGTCATTAGTGCGACGCCAAAATATAAAACGGTATAAATTGCTAGTGCTATAGCCGCAAACTTGGATTTGCTCATTGTGCACTCCTAGTAAAATTCGATAGTGTATTCATAAACATAAACTTCCTTAAGGTGATAAAAATTTAATTATTGTTATAGGGACTTCTATCACCCCTAAAACGCATACTTCATCATAAATTGCAGGCGATTCATGTCACCATCGGCACCACTCTCTATTTCGCGTTTTGCAAATGCATATTCTGCACCTACAGTAATTTTAGCAGTAGGCGAATACATAAGGTTTACCCGCATACTTTGTGTGTCAGCCGTTACTGCGCCACCCGTTAGCGCCGCGTCGTTGTCTGCGCTAAACGATGAATAGATGATGCTTGATCTTAGTTTGCTGTCCCAAACATGACGGTACGCAACCGCAAAAGCCGTTGAATCAATTGCTGACAACTCGCCTTGCGCGTCTATCACTGCGCCATTTGCTGCGTTAAGAGCAGAGTAACGGCCTAGGCCTTGGCCGCTGTTAAATGACACTCTGATATCGTCTTTGTCACCTACTTTAAATTTACCGGTAACGCTTACACCAAAAGACGACTCGGTAGAATCTATGCCGGAGGCATCTTCAAAAGAAAGTTGGCGTAGTAGGCCCGCAACGCTCACATGGCCCCAATCGCCTTTAAATGTATATTTAGCAACTGCATCTGGCACGATACCGTCGTCGGCCACAATACGACCACCGCCACCAAAGGGAGTGATCGTCGTTTCAGAGTTTTCTAAAGCGAGTTGTAGGTTTCCACTGGTATATCTTACTTGCGGTTGGCGCGCAAAGATGGTGCCATCGGTATTACCGATAAAATCGACTGATTCAGGTAGCGCACCAACATCCATAAAGGTTGTCCAGGTTTGACCTACCAACCAATCTTGATATTTGACAAATGCATGTCTAATTCTTGGGACATACGAATTACTTATGCGGTCGTTACCGCCTGGAGTCACCAACATATCAAACTCTAGCACACCCGTAATGGTGTCGCCTTCAGCAGTGGGGGTGTTTGTGGTAAAGCGAAACCTACTTTGTCTAATATGTGAATCAAATTGAGCGTCTTCAGCAGTGCCACCAACAGGGGTGAGTGAAGGAATATAGAAATCTCTCATTAGATTACCTGATGGAAGAGTGCCATCTGAGTATTCACTGTAAATCGCATCAGCTTTAATATAACCGCTAATCTTAATACTGGTATCGCCAACTGTAGTTGATGCAGCGTTAACAGATACACTGGTTGTAATGGCACTCAAAGCGAGCAATACAGAACTGTAAGTTTTTGTTAATTTCATAAAAATACCTCGTTATGCGTTAATGTGATGTGAATGATTTGTAATGTGCGAGAAGTATCTTTGAATGCTAATGATACCGAAATCGGACTTTAGTCGAATGCGTGCTAACCCAAAGAAAAGATAAATTTACCGCTCACCAAAAGCTACATTTCCTTCTTACAATTCTTATCGTCCACGTCATTCCTGCGAAGGCTGGAACCTCCTTGGATCACCTGTGAATCAAGCAATTAAAAGATATTTTGAGAACTTCAGACACTTACGAAAATAACACTATTCGCGCTTTACAGAGTAGTATTAGCGTTTAAGCCAATGATTGCAGATAGAACTAAAGTAGTACGGCCGAGCTTGCTAGAGGAAGGTGGTTTTAATAAAGAACATAAACCATTAAAAAAGGCGCTGTTGTTGCCAACAGCGCCTTTATTCTTTGAAAAAGTAGTCTTTACAGACGCGCTTTTTCTAATACGTCTACTAACATCCAAGTCTTAGACTTAGAAATTGGGCGACATTCAGTAACTGATACTAAATCGCCTTCATTACAAACGTTAGCTTCGTCGTGTGCGTGCAACTTGGTTGAACGCTTCATAAACTTCCCGTAAATTGGGTGCTTTACGAATCGTTCAATCATTACAGTAATGGTTTTATCCATTTTGTTACTTACCACACGCCCTTGGACTGTACGAACATTTTTGTCAGACATCTTATTCTCCAGCTTTCTGAGTCAATATGGTTTTAACACGTGCAATACTACGACGTACTGTTTTGATTTGGGCAGTTTGTTCTAACTGACCAGTAGAATGTTGCATACGTAAGTTAAACTGCTCGCGAAGCAAGTTTGTTAACTCAGTATTCAATTCTTCTACGCTTTTAGCTCTAAGTTCTGTCGTATTCATTACATCACCGTCCGAGTTACAAAGGTTGTTTTAAAGGGTAACTTTGCAGCGGCTAAAGCAAATGCTTCACGTGCAAGTTCCTCTGGCACACCTTCCATCTCGTATAAAACACGGCCCGGCTGAATTTGGCAAACCCAATATTCAACGTTACCTTTACCTTTACCCTGACGCA
>CAZXTD010000126.1:0-8648 GCA_964643575.1 uncultured Glaciecola sp.
GTTCGTATTTGAATACTCATAGTCTTCACCTGGAGCAAAACTAGTCGGCATATTTAGGGCGTAGTCGAGCGGGTCTTTGCCTTGACCTTGATTGTCTTGCCAATACTCACCGCTGTAAGTAAAGTCGGGCATGCCGCTACGATGCTGCACCATTTGACGAATAGTTATTTCTTCGGCATGGGGAAGTTTACCTACCAATTCTGGATAAAAGTCTGAAATGGTAGCGTCGAGTGATAAGTGTTCTTTTGCCACTAGTTTGGTAATTGAAACTGCCACATATAACTTGCTGATACTGGCAATTTTAAACAGAGAATGCGGTTCTGCAGGTATTTTTGTATTGCGGTCTTTGTATCCGCCCGTATAAAAACGCGGAGCTTGCTTACCACTTTGAACATAAACAATCATGCCATCAAAGCCATAAGAGATAGCTTGGTCGACTTGTTCTTGCACAGTATTTGGTAGGGGCAGGATCCATGCTTTCACCAGTATCCAAGGCACAAAAAATAGTGATGCTACAGTGCCGCTAAGTAACAAGAACCTGACAATAAAAATAGCGTTTGGTTTTTTCAATTGGTCTTACCTTTACTCATTTAATACATAGCCTGTTATTTATACACAACAGAAATAAGCTTGTTGCTACTATCAAAAGTTACATTACATGACTTGAGGTTAAACAGCATCATACTGCTGTGTTTAAGCTCTGTCTTGCCAGCCTGTTTGTTAAGGGTATAGCTCGAAAACGTGCTCGTATCTAACTGGCGCACTACATTGCTGAGCGTGTCAATTTTACCGAAATTACCACATAAATAATAAATCTCCTTGCGAGCTTCATTTGCAATAAAACCATATACCATTAGCACGAGTAGAAGGGAAAACAATAGCAACAGCTTGATGATGTTGAGTTTAGGTGTTTTTATTTTCATAGCTTAAGTGTCTTATCAAAAAGTGGCGTGCATTTGTTTAGTAACGACGATGAGTGTCGAGTAACTAACAACAACGAAGCAAGTATATCTATCAAAAAGCAATCGAGCACTTAGCAAATTGTAACGAAATAAATTAGTTTTGTAGGCGAAGCGTTATGGCTAAGTGTAGAGCTTACACCCCAAGGCGCCTTACCTGAAAAGAAGCGTGCAGGCGGTGCTGGCATTCCTGCATTGGCGACGTCTCATCAATGCGCCGCCAAAACGCAATTTGCATGGCAAATTAATCAAGCGAGCAGTCAACCAACTTCGCTTTGAGTCCCCACCCGCCAAAGCTGTCAGCAACAATCATGTGCAGTTTGTTTTCACCTCGAACTAAAGGCAAGAAGAGTGACAGTTGTTTGTTATGCAAAACGCCTTGCTGGCGGTTAGGTGCATAGCGATAACTCTGATCGGCGTGCCCTATAATTTGACCATTGACCAGCACGCTAATTGCGTCGCTAAAACCAAGGTCAATCTGGCAAATTTGTTTACTTTGAGCAACTAGCATTGTTTCAGCAACCACTGCATAAGACCTAACTTCACGAGGTATTTCGCGCCAACGTAAAAACTCAAATATGCCATCTTTTTCTGCATTTATTGTCGTCCATTTTTTGTTAAGAAGTGACGCCGGAATGTTCTTTATCGGGCTCTTAGAGGCTTCAAATACAGCAGATACAGATATTTCATCAATAAAGTCGTGGTGGTGCTCTTCAGGCATATTTTTAGACACAAGCTCGCCTTGCTGCGAGACAACTGAAACATTCCTAATGTAGGTGCTGTAATTGGCCGGGCTACCTCTAGGAATAAATCCCCTAAGCGAAACCGATCCTGTTTGCTTCTTTCCAGTGAGCGCTATATTTGTAAATGATGGTTTTTGCGAGTCTCCTACCCACATACTCAAAGTTTCATTTTGCACACTCAACTTCACTTTGAACCATTCGTTATTGGGGAAGCTTGCGAGGGCAGTGCCCTTTTCTCCATGATAAATCTGCCAGGCACTTCGGCCTTGAAATACTGGAGAGTACTGAAGCGCATCTGGCGAGTTAGATTTGTGAGTTCGCAAATACACAACCTCAGATTCTTGTGCATTTTCTCTAAAATAGGCGTAAACGAAAGCTCTTTCACCTTCCGTTTTCATTTCAAATTCAATTTCGCCATTGTCAAACAATTGGTCAAGTAAAGTAAGCTTACCTGAGGTCAGCTTAAACACTTGTTGATTGTCTTTTTCAACGATTTCTACTCCCCGTTCGATTAAGGCCCATTTTTCCTTATCAATGCTTTGTAAGGCCTGTGCAGTTGATGCGTGAAAAAGAAATACTGAGAAAAAAGTTACTAATAGATATATATCAAAAGCTTTCATAGTGGAATACCAAGATTAAATTGTACTAGGCAAGACTAGTCGATAGTCAATGCATTTGATACTCACTAATTCAGTCAAAAATGTTACTATTCGTTGATTTTGTTACGGAGTTGACACTATGGAAACAACAGAGTTTTTAAGCAAGGTTGATATTAATACAATCAGCTTTGTTACCAATAAGTACTCTCAAGACTTGCTTGTAGATGTTGCATGGATCCACGAGATGACTTCGTTTCGAAAAACCACAGACCCATACACCTTAGACTTTTATGATGTAACACTTATCACCGGAGGTACGGGGAGTTTTTGGCTGGATGAAAAACAGTATGACTTAAAGCCACAGCAACTGTTGTTTACGTCGCCCGGACAAGTAAGAAGATGGTATGCGAGCGACCTAGAAGGGATTTGCCTGTTTTTTCCAGCCTCATTCTTTTTGACTGCCTTCACAGATCCTTTGCTTTTGCATCGCCTCAACTATTTCCACACCAAAATTGGTCCGGGCGATATTGTGCTTGATGCAGACAAAAGTCGCACGCTATTAATGAAACTGACAAATATGCACCAAGAGATAAATAGCCTGCAACAAGACAGCAAAGAAGTCCTTCTTGCGCAGACCTATGAAGTATTGCTGTATATTAATCGCTGGTATACACAGCAATTTGGCCAAATTCAGGAAAAAGCTAAACACCGAACGGTCAGCCGATTTAGGAAAGCCTTGGACAATCACTTTTACCAATACCATAAAGTCGCACAATACGCGTCTTTGATTGGTGTAACGCCAGGCCATTTAAACGTATTGTGCAAAATGCATTTAGACTGCTCAGCAAGCGAACTTATTATGGTGCGACTGATGACAGAAGCCAAAAGACAGCTTGCGCATTCGCACGTAAGCATAGACGAACTGAGCATAGCGCTCGGCTTTGCTAATCCTTCTTATTTTTGCAGGGTGTTTAAACGGGAAGTAGGGTGTACGCCGATTCAATATAGAAAGAAGGGTAAGTAGCGCAAGTTATGTTTTAGTATGAAAAAGAAATTTTATGAGGCCCCAACAGAAAAGGATAAAAGAAATACACATAGTCATTCGGTTGTCAGCTTTGTCATGCAATGAGGTAAGCCAGCAATGCGCGTTATGGCTAAGAATTGTGAGGATTAATTCGCCGCTCTGTATTATGCTTACAAGAGGTATAATATTAACAGACCATTAAGAGAGCAAAATGGCCAAGAGCGTCGGACTTCCATTTAAAGACTTACCCATTTCAAGCATACCTTTATTTCTAACGGGTTTGGGCGTCGTTTTTTTATCTCATAATCAATTTATTACGCTTATCGACGGCAACAACACAGAGTTTTTGTTTGCCATGATGATGATTGGCCCAGCTTGCTTGCTTGCAGTCACCTTTTTGACTGCCTTCTCGCCCGCTCTTTGCCGCAACCATCTACTCGCCTACGTAGCACTAATAAGCGGTGTAGAAATTGGTATTGCCGTGTATTTAGGTCTAGCCGCAACTGAGTGGTACCGCATGCCGAATATGTCTCACCTAGAGCCAACAGTGGTTAGCCTCACTTTAGTGATCGGTTGCTTGCAGTGGTCTAAAAATAAATGGGAAAAACGCGTTCGTGCTCTGTTAGAAAGAAAACGACTTGAGAGCTTAGAACAAAATAATTGATGGTTTGAACAAGGTCATTATTAATTAATCGATAAAAGCACAAAGGAATCTACTATGAATAACGCAAGCGGAAGTTGTTTATGCAAAGCAGTTACCTTCTCATTTGAGGTGAAAGCCAAGCACTTTGATGCATGCCATTGCGCCATGTGCAGAAACTGGGGTGGCGGCCGGGCATTGTCGGTTGAAGCATGCGGTAAAATCAACTTCATAGCATTAGAAAATGTTACCGTATTCGACTCTAGCGAATTGGCAGAAAGGGGCTTTTGCATGCACTGCGGCACACATATTTTTTATCGATTTAAAGACCCTAGCGTAAGCTTATGTTATTTCCATTTTGGTACACTAGACAACCAAGAAGAATTTGAATTTACCCATCAAATCTATATAGACAAAAAGCCGGACAACTACGCGTTTGCCAACGACACAAAAATGCTGACCGAACAAGACGTACTGACGATGTTCGGCGCTCAAGATAAGTAAGTAATACAAATCAACAAGGGTCGATTTACCTACCTTGTTCTCTGATTTCTTTTACTAGTTCGTTAAACCCTGCTGGGTCGTCTAACTGTTGCGGAATAAGTTGATAGTTCACTTCTCCTAAAGCTCCCTTAACCGTCACGTCGAGAATTCTGTCGCCGGTTAACTCAGCTCTAAGTGGGCCTTGCAATGGCAAGTCATCGCCTACAAAAATACCCGGAAACTGCTCAGTAAATGGATGTATCACAACCATACCTGGCTTAATCTTCAGCACCAATAAATGCATCCAACTATCTATGGCATAAATACGCCCTCGATCGATACGGACAACCTTGTCGATACTCGACACACTCCATAATCCATCAACCACCGATACTTCTTTAGGTTTAACTTTTGTGATGGATGGCAAGAAGGCACCCACCTCCGGTATTTGTATTTGTTGAGCATACACCATATTAGATAGGCTCAATACAGCGATAATCACTGCTGACTTTACGAAAGCTTTAGACATGATGGTCTTCCTTTTAGATATAAATTTTGTGCGATACTTTCAATAGCGCAAAATCAATAAAAACTCCCTCATAAAATCAACTTAAAAATGAAAAAACTAACTCCTTCCTTCTGTTTCTTTTACAGGCTTTCCTCGCCACCATGCTGCTAAAGTAGAGCCCGTGATATTCATAGCTGGACCAAATACCGCGGGCGCTAAGCCCATAGTTGCGGTACGGCCCATTTCTACCGCGATACCCGACGCTAGCCCTGAGTTTTGCATGCCAACTTCAAAGGCAATTGTGCGGCACGATGACTCGTCCATGCCAAAAAGTTTTGCGCTGAAATAACCAAATACATAACCCAAGATGTTGTGCACAAGCACCAATGCAATAAGGAGTAAACCAATGCTCAGTAAATTGTCTCTGCCAGCTGCGGTAATAATAGCAATGATAACAACAATACCCGCCATCGAAATTTTTGGCATAAGGCGGTCTACAAAGGGAAATTTTCCGTGCAAAAAGTGGTTGAATAGCAAACCTGCGGCTATTGGTAAAAATACGATTTTGCTGATACTGATAAACATTGCCATGCTGTCGATAGGGATAAATTCGCCAGCCAACCACGACATATAAAGCGGAGTGATAAACGGTGCGAGCAAAGTAGAGACCGCGGTTAAGGTAAGCGACAAAGCCAGATTCGCCCCAGAAATATAAGCCATAACGTTTGAAGCTAAACCACTTGGCGAACATCCCACTAAAATAAGACCTGCTGCGATTTCGGGCGGCAAACCAGAAGCTGTGGCTAGACCAAACCCGATAATTGGCATAATGCTAAATTGAAGCACAATGCCTATACACACGCCCTTTGGCATTTTACTCACTCTAACGAAATCTTGCACACTGAGCGACGTCCCCATGCCAAACATAATCAGCATCAGCAAAGGCACAATTAATGACTTGAGCTCAAAGTCGCCAATACTCAAAAACAGTGACGGCTTATAAAGAGACAAAACCACCGCGAGAATCACCACGATGGTGAATATAAAAGATGACTTGTCTATGGTAGGGCGAGTAGTTGATTTCATTATTTTTCTTCTAATTTTTGAATGCTTAGATAGTAGTCGTGGCCGCGTAATTTTGCAAGTCTCCTACATCTAAACAAACCCTTAAAAGATATTTTTTTACTGTTTTTCGATAAAAATATATTGATAATTAATTTTTACCATTATATTCTGTTCACAAGGAATAGGTAATTTCACAACAGGAAATCAAAAAATGGTTGCACTTCAAAAATATTGGAAAACGCGTCAAGTGAAAATGTTGTTCTTCACGAGCTTTATCGGTTTATTCACTTTTATAATGATGTTTTTAAGCATTATTACGATTGCTAAAGACGGACTCGCTGATGCCATAAACGACCCCGTTGTTAGCGCTGGCTTGTTGGAATTTCCGGCTACTTTTATGCTTTTGTTGCTAATGCACAAAGTGTTTAATGCGTTTGCTAAAGGGCAATTTTTTGCATCTAGCACCTTACAAACCTTACTCGTTTGCGCAAAGCTAGCAATGATTTACGGCCTAGTAATTAAGCCCGGTGTGATGGTATCGCTTATGTTTATTGGCAGTGTGGGTACACCCGATATTATGTTGTATTTCACTTACGTAGGCCTGTCGACCGCAATAGTCGGTTATATATTACACATGGGCGTATCGACGCATAAAATCTCAAGAGAGATTGAAGAAGAACAAGAGTTGGTGGTGTAACCATGCCAGTAATCGTAAACCTCGACGTAATGCTCGCTAAACGCAAAATGAAACTTAATGATTTAGCGCACGCCGTAGGCATTACTGCACAAAACCTCAGCGTACTAAAAGCAGGACGAGCAAAAGCAATCCGCTTTACCACTTTAGAGGCAATTTGTGAACATCTAGAGTGCCAGCCCGGCGACATCCTCGAATATCAATCAGGCGAAAGTTAAGGAAACAAAATGACTGAATATGACTTCATCTATAATGACCAAAGCATAAAATACACCATCGACTTACTGGGTCGCGAAAAAGTGTATGTTAACAATGAAATTGTTGCTAAGTCGACCTACTCACTTCGCTCAGTAAAGAAATATTCTATTAGTGTTGACGGAGAAGCTTTAACCTTAACGCGCTATGTGGCCTCATACAACAATGCCGAATACCAAGTAAGTTTGGCAACCAAAGACAAATTAATCGACAAACAGACTAAACTGCTTATTGAGTTTGCTTCAGATGGTGGTGAGACTGTTTACGATGGTAACGAATCTGAATGGCTAAAAGAAATTAACTTACCGGGGCGCGCTACTAGCTTGGCTTGGGTACTCTATATTTTGATTATGTTCCAATCATTCTCCTTAGATATTTTTGATGCGTCCGTCATCTCTGACATTCTTGGGTGGGCTGTTTTGGCCTTGGTGTCAGGCACCGTTGTTATGTTCTTTGTGTGGGGTTTTAAAGAGGTGTTTAGAAACACCTCTGAATTTTAACTCTCTGCAAGCTGCTGCGCTAATAAGCTTAGCTCAGCAGCTTTAAAGGTGTGCGCTTGCGACATTGCGATTTCAGTACCTTGCATACAATCTACGATTAATTGACCAAAAAAGGGAAACCCACTTTTATTGCTGCAATCAATTTCTTGCTCACTGTTTTGGGTTGTTAAAAACAGTTTGGATGCAGGTGCTTGTCGAGCAATGTCGTTGTATTTTCTGCACTCGATACTGCCTTGGGTCCCTAAAATAAACGTGCGCCCATCGCCCCAAGTTGCTTGGCCATCGGGCGTAAACCAATCAACACGCATATAAAACGACGCGCCGTTGTCGCCTACCATCGACGCTTCACCAAAATCTTCCAACTCTGGTTGATCAGGGTTATTCAAATTGCTAGCGCGAGCAAAATTAATACTCGCATCGGTCGCGCCGGTGTAAGTCAAAAACTGTTCAACTTGATGCGAGCCGATATCGGTTAAAATACCGCCGTAAGCTTGTTTATCAAAGAACCATTCGGGCCGATTGGCTTTGCTTAAACGATGTGGCGCCAAACAAATAACCTGCAATACGCGGCCAATTGTACCCGACTTGATGATTTCGCCGGCTTCCCAAGCGGCTTCGTTGTGTAAGCGCTCGGCATAGTAAACGGCGTATTTTTGCTTGGTTTGCTTCTGTAATTGCTTAACTTCATTCAACTGGTCTAGGGTGGTAAACGGTGACTTATCGGTAAAATAGTCTTTGCCCGCCTGCATGACTCTTATGCCGATGTTAGCGCGCAAGTTTGGAATGGCTGCACTTGCCACTAAACGCGTGTCGGTATCATCCAATACGGTTTCAAACGTTTGTGCAACTTGTGCCTGAGGAAATTTAGCGCAAAAGTCAGCTAGCCTTTGAGGGTCGGTGTCGTATACGTATTTGAGAGTAGCGCCTGCTTGCAACAAGCCATTGGTTTGCGCGTAAATATGCCCGTGATCTAAAAAGGCAACAGAAAACACAAATTCACCGTCTTTGACGACTTTAGTCACGCGCCCTTCAGGGCTGTAGTTTGCGCCATCTTTAATGTTCGCTTGGCTCATTAATTACCTCAATTGCACGTAGGTTGTATAGGCAACGCTGCTGAGCACCGTTACTATGCATATTAGCATTGCCAAGTTAAACAAATACCGCTTGTTACCATCGGG
>CAZXTD010000126.1:8658-12848 GCA_964643575.1 uncultured Glaciecola sp.
GGCGCGCATCGCCCAAGTAAGCTTTATTATTATTAAGCAAAAGCCAGCCAATGTATGCGATAGGCAGCAAAAAGCCGCAAATAGCCGAGGTGGGTAACACAACATACGCACCCATCGTCGACCAAACAAACACGCCGAGCACTGCCGGCGTGGGCGCAAGTAAGGCTAACTTGTATTTGAAGCTGCCTTCTTTAAAACCGAACATTGCTGACGCCGCTGAACCACAACAAAGCATATGCATTACCAAGGAACCTACTGCCATGCCCAAAATGCCAAAAGCAAAAATTAGCCGGCTCGTGACTTCATCTAAACCCACCGACATAAACATTTTACCGGCCATTGCAGGGCTTAATTTACCTTGAATGCTGAGGTCTGAGCCAAAAAATGCGCCCGCCGCTGCAATGCTAATAAGGCTGGTCACCACAATGTAAGGCAAAACAAGCCCTAAACCTATGTCATATCGAGAGAGCTCAGCGTGGGCTGGCGTCCATTTTTTATGTAAAAGTGTGTAGCCATAAATAAAGGTCATGTTAATACCAACAGCACTGCCTAAGGCTGCCATCATTGTGGTTACGCCTTGTGGTGTGCTGGGTAACGAGCTCGGTATATAACCCGCTAGCACTAATCCCCAATCTATTTTGCCGTTTATCGAGGCGCTAATTACCACCCAAGCAAAGGCAATAATAATGAGAGCGCTTAATACTTTTATACCGGTTTCAAAGAAAGTCACAGCATTGTGTTTTTGATTGTTTTCGCCCACTTGTTCGCCGTATTTCCAAGCAGTAAAACCACAGCCTGCCCACACTATTATCGCCAATAACAACAAGTAGAGGTTACGCGGAGTTTCATTTTCAGCCTCAATACCAAAGCCGGTCGACACCAATATTATTTCTTCAATCATACCAGCGCTTAAAGGGTAGTGAGCAAAACCCCATATAATGCTCGAAGCAAAGGCCGCTATTGCCCATGCCCATGCAAGGCCTTTATTTACGTGCTTCTTCATTGCGTCGAAAGGCGCTTGCTGGCTATGTAAAGTTTGATGCGACAGCGCAAATAGCATGATACAACCTATGATCATCGCGACAGGCTGCACCCACAAAAACTCATAGCCAAATAGTGCGCCAATGGTAAGCGAGGTTACCGCGCTGCCGCCGCCTAATGTCATTGCGCCTTGCAACCAACCTGGCCCGCTAAGCACCGTATACTTTGGCACCCTTTTATACCATGGCTTTGCCGCAAGCGAATGAAGCAAAGCAACTTCCTGTGTTTTTGAACAATCGGATATTCTTCAGTGCTTATCGATAAGATTGTTGCATATCAATATTAGCGCTACGGTCAGATTTATCTCGAAGCGACGAAGATGCAACTTTTTTATCTAGCAAGCTTTGGTATTGAGCGCGGTCGAGCGGAAACTCTATCGTTTGTTGTTGCCATGTCGACATCAGCATTGCATTTGCCAAATCTAAAGAGGCTAAGCCCATCTCGGCGCTCACCAACAGCGGAACATCATCAAGTATCGCTTGAACAAAATTATTCATAATGACGGCATGTTGGTTACACTGTGTATCTGCCGTAATGTCTTTCGTTTCGCTACTTGGCATACCAAACATGTCATTGGTGTCGCGACTAAATACAGACGTGCTCTGCTCGTTGCTAGTATGCGTTAGGCGCCCTTTATCAAACTGTAAGCTGCCCTTGTCACCGATAATATCGAAACGATTAATACCCGGCGCTTCACCCGTGGAAGCAACAAATACGCCTGTCGCTTTATTGGGGTATCGTAAATAAGCGGTCACTTCGTCTTCTACTTCGATATCGTGATATTTGCCAAATTCACAAAATGCTCGAAGGCTTGATGGCATCCCGCAAATCCACTGGAAAACGTCTAAGTTATGGATACATTGGTTAACCAGCAAGCCGCCACCTTCACCTTTGAATGTAGCCCGCCAGTCGCTGACTTGAAAATAGATTTCGGGTCTAAACCAGTTTGTCATGGTCCAGTGTGTCCGTTGAACTTTGCCTAGCACGCCGCTATCTACAATCTCTTTCATTTTTTGATAGGTGGGGTCGGCACGTTGGTTAAGCATTAAGCCAAATTTAGTCTGGTCACCCGCGGCTTTTACTAAGGCTTCACCATCAGAAGAAGATAGTGCAATTGGCTTTTCTAACATCACGTGGATATTTCGGTTAAGCGCATATTGCGCCATTTCTTTATGAGCGAAGGTAGGGCTAGCAATAAGCACCGCGTCAACACTGCCTGAATCTATTAAGGCTTTGTAGTCAGCAAAATGGGCAATACCTAAGCGTTCGCTAAGCTCACTCGGTTGACGGCTGCATAAGGCAGTTATAATGCAACGCTCAACTTGCCCTGACTGAATATTATCAATATGTTGCTGCGCTATATTGCCTAGGCCAATAATCCCTAGTTTTATGCTCTTTAATTGCGTGCTCACTGTGTACCTTTACTATTTTTATTTGCGATATTCTAAACATATTTACAGCATCATAAGGCATACGCAAGCCATTGCTGCAGCTTGCTTTAACCACTCTAAGGAGCGCTTGGCGCTTTTGATTCTTCAAAGTCTTCTTGAGTGTAGGGCACTTGTCTATCTCGAGTGTTTTCGCGCCATTCTGCAAACTCTTCACCATGAACTTGGAAGCCCGCATTCCCCCAGTTATTGCGCACATAGGTCGCAATAGCTGCAAGCTCATGGTCATTTAAAGACCCTGCAAAACCAGGCATTACCATGCTGCCAGTATAAGCTTCACCATTCACAGTAATAGGCCCCATCAAGCCATGAAGTAAAACTTTACCCAATCTTTCACGATCACTAACCCATTCACTCGCCACAAGAGGAGGTCCCATATTGGCTATTCCTAAGCCGTCTTTGCCATGACACCCAAAACAAGATGCTTTGCCGTCGTATAAGGTTTTGCCATGGTCGTACATGTCTTGGGCATATCGTACAAGTTTGTACTTATTTGTATTGGCAATGTCGGGTTTGCCCACTAAGTCGAGTCGTGCTAAAAATTCAGTTTGCTCGCTGTCTTTTACCAAGGCATAAAACTCGTCTTCGCGGCCTGTTAAGCCGCTTATGGCTGCTTGGTTAATGTTTTCAGCATTTTTGTGATTATCGAGTGCTTTTTTTAGTGCCTGTAGTGCTTTGGGGCTTTCTATTTGCCCTGCTATTAGGGCGACTTGAAGAGCAATTTCATAATCGCTACTGGCATATTTCAGAAGTTGTTCGGCAACAAAGTCGTGATGCTTTGCGGGCAATCGCGTTGCCAGCTCTAAACCGAGTATTTTTACTTTTGTATGCTCATGAGCAAGCGCGTTTTTAATCAAGTTCATATCAATTGCTTGCAGACCTTCTAATGTCCATAAAGCAGAAATTTTACTCACATGGCCAGTATTTTCACTCATCGCAATTTGACGTAGAGCCTCCACCACACTCTTGTCATTTTGTTGCACCAAAAGCTGTCTTGCCGTATCGCGCCACCATGCGTTATCGTGCTTAAGATAAGCTACCCATTGTGCTGGCGTTTGCTGGGCCATTTGGGCTAATTCACCTAAAGGGTTGTCTTTCCACCGCAGGCGATAAATGCGTCCCATGGAGCGGTTGTTTTTATCCAAGCCCCGCGTCTCGTATTGGTCTCGCAAATAGCTGGTTAAGAATTCTTTGTGTTGAATAACACCATGGTACATATCAACAATATATAAAGACCCATCGGGTGCGTTATTAAGATTTACAGGTCGAAAGCGTTCATCGGTAGACGCTAAAATTTCAGACTCTGGGTAAACATGCTCACCGCTGAGTTTTCCTTCTAATTCAACTATACGACGAACTGTAATTAAGTTAGCCGCTGGCTCTGGCGTGAATACGGTGCCATAAAAACTATCCGGAAACTGCGCTCCGCGATAAACTTGATTGCCCGATGCGCCAGTAAAATTAGCGAGTTTGCCTTTGTTGGGCCCTTCAGCGATAAGAATATTGGGCAAATAAGCACGATTAACACCTGGGTTTATACGCACCGGATAAACCCGCGTGCTACCAATATTATGCGGCATCACTGACTGTGGTTTGCCGGGGTTGTTCATTAGCGAATTAGGGCGTAAATACTCACCTTGAGCGGGAGAACTATTGCCATTGTGAAACAAGCGTCCGTAGTCGTCGGTACTAATGCCCCAT
>CAZXTD010000127.1:0-3072 GCA_964643575.1 uncultured Glaciecola sp.
TAAGCAGTAGCAGTAGGCGCTGCCATTCAAGGTGGTGTACTTGCAGGTGACGTCACAGATGTACTATTGCTAGACGTTACGCCATTATCCTTAGGTATTGAGACAATGGGTGGAGTGATGACTTCGGTTATCGAGAAAAACACCACCGTACCGACTAAGAAATCACAAACCTTTTCGACGGCAGAAGACAACCAGTCGGCGGTAACCGTGCATGTATTGCAAGGTGAGCGTAAGCAAGCTTCAGGTAATAAGTCTTTAGGCCAATTTAATTTAGAGGGTATTCGTCCAGCTCAGCGCGGTACGCCGCAAATCGAAGTTATCTTTGATATTGATGCTAACGGTATATTACATGTGTCTGCTAAAGATAAAGATACGGGTAAAGAGCAGAAAATAACAATCAAAGCATCTTCAGGTTTGAGTGACGATGAGATTGAAAGCATGGTACAAGATGCAGAAGCCAATAAAGAGGCTGATGCTAAATTTGAAGAGCTTGTACAGGCTCGTAACCAAGCTGATGGCATGGTACATGCAACCCGCACGCAAATCGAAGAAGCCGGTGATGCACTAGGTGCAGACGACAAAGCTAAGATTGAAGCTGCGGTTGATGAGCTTGACGTAGCCCGTAAAGGCGAAGACAAAGAAGCTATCGAAGCGAAAACACAAGCCTTGATAGAAGCTTCGGCTCCGCTAATGGAAATTGCGCAAGCTAAAGCTCAAAGCGAAGCAGGCCCTGACGTTGAAACAGCAGGTGGCGAGCAAGCTAAAAACGCAGCAGACGATGACGTTGTAGATGCTGAATTTGAAGAAGTAAAAGACGACAAAAAATAATTGTTGACGATTTCTGACACGCTTGAGGCTGATAAAATTGACGTTAACATACTATTGTTAGACACAGTTTTATAGACAACAACTTAAGCTTTAGGCGCAACCTCTTCTAGAGTGTTGCGCCTTATTGTGTCAGTGCTAGCATAATCATTATGTTAGCTTACATCCGTAGCGTTAGCGATGTAGTAAACGAATAATCGATTGTATAAGCAATCAAAGCGGTAACAAGAGAGCAAAATTTATGTCCAAACGTGACTATTATGAAGTACTAGGAGTTGGCAAAAGCGCCGAAGAACGGGAAATAAAAAAGGCCTACAAGAAGCTGGCCATGAAATACCACCCCGACCGCACCGCTGGCGACAAAGCCCTTGAAGAAAAATTCAAAGAGATACAAGAGGCCTACGAAATACTCACTAACAGTCAAAAACGTGCTGCTTACGACCAGTATGGACACGCAGGTGTCGATCCGAATCGTGGTGGTGGCGGTGCTGGTGGCGCTGACTTTGGTGATATATTTGGCGATGTGTTTGGTGATATATTTGGTGGTGGCCGCGGTGGCGGTCGTCAGCGCGCCCGACAAGGTTCTGATTTGCGCTATAACCTTGAAATGAGCTTGGAAGAAGCCGTTAGAGGTAAAGAAGTTGAGATTCGTGTTCCTACTTTAGTCAACTGTGAGCCTTGTGATGGTTCGGGTGCTAAAAAAGGCAGTGCACCAACAACATGCCCTACGTGTAAAGGCGCAGGCCAAGTGCAAATGCGTCAAGGTTTTTTTGCCGTGCAGCAAACTTGTCCTACTTGTTCGGGTAAAGGTAAAATTATATCTGACCCTTGTTCATCATGCCGTGGTCAGGGGCGTGTAGAAAAAACCGAAACACTTTCAGTGAAGGTGCCCGCCGGTGTAGATACTGGTGACAGAATTCGACTAACAGGTAAAGGTGAAGCAGGAGAGAGCGGTGCACCTCCTGGCGACCTGTACGTGCAAGTAAATGTGCGCGATCACGACATATTTACACGCGATAACAATAATCTATATTGTGAAGTACCGGTTGGCTTTACTACAGCAGCTTTAGGCGGCGAAATTCAAGTACCCACCTTAGACGGAAAAGTAAAACTTAAAATTACGCCAGAAACACAAACCGGCAAAATGTTCCGTTTACGTGCAAAGGGCGTTAAATCGGTGCGCAGCGGCAGCGTGGGTGACTTAATTTGCAAAGTGGTCATTGAGACACCTGTTAATTTATCAAGCAAACAAAAAGAATTGCTTGAAGAGTTTGAAACCTCAATAAATGGGCAGGCCGCCAAACACAGGCCAAAAGAGAAGGGCTTTTTTGATGGTGTTAAGAAGTTTTTTGACGACCTGACTAATTAAGAACCATTGACGCTTTATATTCAGCGAATAAGCTTTCTGAGTATATTACTAAAGCCTCTTGCGATATTTTATTGCAAGAGGCTTTTTATTTGTCTCGTCGAATGTCTGCTAAAAAGCACAAAACAATCACGCTTAAAATTTTCTATCTGTATCAAACTAGACTAATCTTTAGTGTGAAGTAATGATTATTCATGAATACTTTAAATAGATAACAATAAATAATATAAGGAAACACCATGAAGAAGGGTTATATCGCAATATCGATTGCTGGAGCTATGGCAGTAAGCATGGCAGCAACTAGTTCATTAGCAGTCGCACACAATCACGCTAAACCAAAAGCACAAAATGAAAAGCAAGCTAAAACTGCCGTCATGTTCCGTAAATCATTGTTACAATTGGTGCGCAGCAACATGGGGCCTTTAGGTGCGATGGCAAAAGGTAATATTCCTATGGATGGCGCTGTGATAGAAGTTAACTCCGAACGCATCGAGTTTTTGGCCGGCATGATGCACGACTATTTTGCCCTTGATACAACGGCGTACTCTGTTGAAACAGACGCTAAAAATGAGCTGTGGAAAAACCATGAAGATTTCGGTCAAAAAATCGACGATATGGTCACTGCTGCTGCCCAGTTAAATGCCTTAGCAAAAGCAGGCAAAAGTGATGATTTTAGAAGCGGAATTGGCGCCTTAGGAGGCACATGTAAAGCCTGCCATGATGATTATAAGGCTGACTAAGTATTAATTCTCAATCACATAGCTATATTGGACTCAGTACACACTTTTATCGTTATTACGTGTAGATGAAAATTTGATGAATATTTAAATTTGACTCTTTAGTTGTGCTCTGGGTATCATCACGGCTGAGGGAAACCTTAA
>CAZXTD010000127.1:3082-8565 GCA_964643575.1 uncultured Glaciecola sp.
AGCAGGCAAAAGTGATGATTTTAGAAGCGGAATTGGCGCCTTAGGAGGCACATGCAAAGCCTGTCATGACGACTATAAAACAGACTGATATGAGTTAGTCGATGTTTTCGCAAGGGCTATATTTGGTAGTGTCAGCACCTTTGTTGTTTATGGAGTTCATACTTACCAAAAAGGAAGATAAGTAGGGGCTTTTATTTACTCTACCCAGTTGTTCAGACGCTATTATACACACTACTATGCTATTTAATTTTTAAGAGTGACATCGGGTCTATCAACATTCGCATGTTGGCAATGCTTGCAATCGGTTCGATGCCGCTTTATATCATCCACCATGAACTGGATACTTGAAATTGGTCGAGTGAACACTATGTTATTTTAGCTTTTACTATCACTTCCATAGTTTCTGTTACCGCCGTTAATATTAGTATCCGTTTACTCAAAAAGATAGGTAAGTTAGCGTAACCCTCTACATGGTAGTGTTGTCATACTCTACGAAAAAAGGTCAGCTCGTTTGTAGAATAATTTGAGCCAAAACTAGCAAGTGCTTTTAATAGTAAAAGTCTTGAACTGACTCAGGTGGTAACACTTCAATGGCTAAATAAACAAGCAAAGCACTGGCAAGAATACATGCTGCTAACCTTATAGAGAAATGCGTCATGCTCATGTCAGTTCCTATTTTGAGGTCCGCTTCATTGGTTTTGTATCCTGTAATCATAGCTTTAGTGAGTTTTTGTTTTTTCTTAAACTGATAGTACAAAACACTTAATATGTGGAACACGATAATAGCCCAAATTAGATTAATTGCATTATTGTGAATTAAGCTAAAAAAGTCTTGCCATTGCTCGTTTACTGCAGCGTAATAGACGCCTTCACTAAAAATATCGTCGGTCATAAATAGCCCGCTCAATGCTTGACTTAAAATAAGTGTTAACATGACGATTACTGAATAAGCACCCGCTGGGTTGTGCCCTAAGTAGGTTTGTTTGTCTTGACCGCTCAAGTAACGAAAGACTTTAAAAGGCGAACGCACAGACTCACTAAAACGGGCATAATGCGTGCCAAATATTCCCCACAAAATTCTAAATATTAATAAACCGATACAAAAGTAACCCGCGTAAAAATGCCATTGCATCGCATCGTCTAGGATGTCACCGCTTATAAACTGAAAAATAATGGTGGCTACTAGTAGCCAATGGAATAAACGAATGGGCCAGTCCCATACCTTAATGTTTGTATTTGACATATGTGCCTCTAAATATGCTTGACTCTTCTTATGTCTAAGTATAGCAATAAGCGCAGGATTCGGGCATCATTAAACGCATGAAGGTAGGGTCGAATCAAAGCTATAAAGCTTAATAATTAATTTAATAAGAGCGGGAAGTATAGTGATAAGAGTAGGTGTTTTAGGGGCTAATGGCCGCATGGGAAGAGTATTGATTGATGCGGCATACCAACATACAGAGCTTGCATTAGGCTTTGCCAGCGTAAGAGAAGGTTCTTCACTTTTAGGTATTGATGCGGGTGAGCTTGCTGGCATAAATAAACAGTATATCAATACTGCAATTTTAACTGACCCGCTTGCAAACCATGCCGACGTGTTAATTGATTTTACCTTGCCTGAAGCGCTTAAAGCTAATTTAGCTTACGCTTGCAAACATAAAAAACCCCTCGTTATTGGCACAACCGGACTCAATGCCGAGCAGCTAGCAATGATTGATGAAGCCGCTAAAGCTATTCCTATTGTTTTTGCGGCTAATTATAGCGTTGGTGTCAATTTAATGCTTAATTTAGTGAAGACTGCTGCGCAAGTAATGGGCGACAAAGCTGATATTGAAATATTGGAGTCTCATCATCGATATAAACTCGACTCACCATCGGGCACGGCAATGGCTATTGGTAAAAGCATAGCCGATACCTTAGGCCGAGATTTAGAGAAATGTGCCATTTATGGCAGAGAAGGGCATGACGAGCCAAGAAACCAGCAAACAATTGGTTTTGCTACAGTGCGCGCGGGCGACATCGTAGGCGAGCATACGGCTTTGTTTGCTAGCATTGGGGAGCGATTGGAAATAACTCATAAAGCCTCTAGCCGTTTGACCTTTGCCAATGGTGCTTTAACTGCCGCGTTATGGTTAGCGGGAAAGGGCGAGAAGAATAAATCCCAACATGCAAAACAAAAGGGCTTGTTTTCGATGCAAACGGTTCTGGGTTTAAACTAGGGTTTTAGGCTGGTTTTGCGGCTTTAAGTTAAAATTTGTAGTTAAAGCTTTATTTTACGTGTTTTTGCAATCTGATTTAAAAACTATTAGACCTATTTAATATTGTCCTATATACTACGCAGAATTTGCCAAAAGTAAGTGCCGCTGGAGCTAAAGCTAACCAGCAATTGTACAGCACTTAAATCGGCAAGCGTTGATTTTACTGGCTTAACGCGAGTTAAAGCGTATTTTAAAATAGCCGCTGGGTCGAGTTTTTGGCAGAGACATTGAATCTGTTTTTTGAATAAAATGTTCAAAATTTGGGTTTCAGTACAAGATCGTTAGATTGACTAACAATCTTTAGCTATCTCTACTTTTTAGGAGGTTGACTTGGCTGTTTCTGCCCTGTTAGTGCTCGCAGACGGTTCCGTATTTAAAGGGACTTCATTTGGCGCCCAAGGTAGCAGTGTTGGAGAAGTTGTTTTTAATACTTCTATGACAGGCTATCAAGAAATTCTCACCGATCCATCTTACGCTGAACAAATCGTTACTCTTACTTATCCCCATATTGGCAATACCGGCACCAATGCCGAAGATACCGAATCCAATAACATTTGGGCGAAAGGCTTAGTAATACGTGATTTACCCTTAATTGCTAGCAATTTTAGAAATGAGCAAAGCTTGTCGGATTATTTGTCTGCCAATAATATTATTGGCATTGCTGATATCGATACTCGTCGCTTAACGAGAATATTACGCGATAAGGGTGCTCAAAACGGTTGTTTGTTGACACTTGATTCAAACCAAGACGAAAGTGCGCAAATAGAGCAAGCTTTGTCGCATGCAAGAGGCTTTGCCGGTCTAAAAGGTATGGATTTAGCCAAAGTCGTTACCTGTGCTGAACAACATGAGTTTACAGACGGTGTTTGGACCTTAGGTGAAGGTTACGATACCCAATCAAAAGATTTACCTTTTCACGTAGTCGCCTATGACTTTGGTGCCAAAAGCAATATTCTTAGAATGTTGGTTGACCGAGGATGCAAACTGACGGTTGTGCCGGCTAAAACAAGCGCCGCCGAAGCATTAGCGCTTAATCCAGACGGTATATTTTTGTCAAATGGCCCCGGTGACCCTGAGCCTTGCGACTATGCCATAGCAGCAATAAAAACCTTTATCAAAGAACAAATCCCGACATTTGGTATTTGCTTAGGGCATCAATTACTCGCGCTAGCTGGCGGTGCAACAACACAAAAAATGAAATTTGGCCACCACGGTGCCAACCACCCAGTGAAAGACATCGCCGCTCAGCGAGTCATGATCACTAGCCAAAACCATGGTTTTGCGGTAAACGAAGATGAGTTACCTGAAAATATAAAAGTGACGCACATTTCGTTATTCGACAAGTCATTGCAAGGCATTAAAATGACCGACGCACCCGCATTTGGTTTTCAAGGGCATCCTGAAGCGAGCCCAGGTCCGCATGATGCAGCACCATTATTCGACCATTTTATTGACCTAATTAAACAAGCTAAACAGTAGGAATTGCGAATATGCCTAAACGTACCGACATCAAAAGTATTTTGATTCTTGGCGCTGGCCCTATTGTTATAGGCCAAGCCTGCGAATTCGATTATTCAGGCGCACAAGCTTGTAAAGCACTGCGCGAAGAGGGCTATAGAGTAATATTAGTTAACTCTAACCCAGCCACTATTATGACCGACCCAGAAATGGCAGATGCAACATACATCGAACCTATCCACTGGAAAGTAGTGCGTAATATCATCGAAAAAGAACGCCCTGATGTGATTTTGCCTACCATGGGTGGCCAAACTGCTTTGAACTGCGCGCTCGATTTAAACAAATACGGCGTGCTTGAAGAGTTTGACGTTGAGCTGATTGGCGCTACAGCCGATGCTATTGACAAAGCCGAAGACCGCGAGCGTTTCGACAAAGCTATGAAGTCGATTGGCTTAGAATGCCCAAGAGCGGAAATTGCTCATAGCTTAGAGCAAGCCCACGACGTACTGACTCGCATTGGTTTCCCTTGTATTATTCGCCCGTCATTTACCATGGGCGGCAGCGGCGGCGGTATTGCGTACAATAAAGATGAATTTAATGAGATATGTACGCGCGGTCTTGATTTATCACCTACCAGTGAGCTACTTATTGATGAGTCTTTGATTGGTTGGAAAGAATATGAAATGGAAGTGGTGCGCGATAAGGCAGATAACTGCATTATTGTTTGTACTATCGAAAACTTCGACCCTATGGGCGTGCATACGGGTGACTCTATTACCGTTGCCCCAGCGCAAACCTTGACCGACAAAGAATTCCAAATTATGCGAAATGCGGCTATGGCTGTATTACGCGAAATTGGCGTTGAAACAGGCGGTTCAAACGTGCAATTTGGTATCGACCCGCAAACAGGGCGTATGGTCATTATTGAAATGAACCCGAGGGTATCTCGCTCGTCTGCATTAGCGTCTAAAGCGACAGGTTTTCCTATTGCCAAAATAGCCGCAAAATTAGCGGTTGGCTTTACTCTTGACGAACTTGCCAACGACATAACAGGCGGTTTAACGCCGGCTTCTTTTGAGCCCGCAATCGATTATGTCGTCACTAAAATCCCCCGCTTTAACTTTGAAAAATTTGCCGGTGCTAACGACCGCTTAACCACGCAAATGAAATCGGTTGGCGAGGTGATGGCAATTGGCCGCAACCAGCAAGAGTCATTGCAAAAAGCCCTCAGAGGCTTGGAAGTAGGGGCAACAGGCTTTAACCCGATTGTTGACCTAAATGACCCTGAAGCCAAAAATAAAATCATCTATGAGCTCAGAGAGCCAGGCGCAGAACGCATTTGGTATATTGGCGATGCGTTTAGAATGGGCATGAGTGTTGAAGAAATCTTTGGGCTAACCAATATCGACAAATGGTATTTGGTACAAATTGAAGAAATCATTCAGCTTGAACAACTAATTGAACGCATTGGTTTAAGTGAAATTGACTTTACACTTATGCGCTCATTAAAACGAAAAGGTTTTGCCGATGCGCGTATCGCTGAATTAACACAAGTTGCCGAAGCAGACGTTAGAGAAAAGCGCCATCAGCTTAATATTCTGCCGGTATATAAGCGTGTCGATACGTGTGCTGCAGAATTTTCAACGTCTACCGCGTATATGTATTCAACGTACGACGAAGAATGTGAAGCGCAACCTTCTGATAAGCGCAAAATTATGGTCATTGGCGGCGGTCCTAACCGTATTGGCCAAGGTATCGAATTTGATT
>CAZXTD010000127.1:8575-12690 GCA_964643575.1 uncultured Glaciecola sp.
CCATTATGGTGAACTGTAATCCCGAAACCGTGTCGACCGACTACGATACATCAGACCGCTTGTATTTTGAGCCCGTCACCTTAGAAGATGTTCTAGAGATTGTACGGGTAGAAAAACCGGAAGGCGTGATTGTACAATATGGTGGGCAAACACCACTGAAATTAGCGCGTGCATTAAAAGACAATGGCGTCAACATTATTGGTACATCGCCTGATGCTATCGACAGAGCAGAAGACCGTGAACGTTTCCAGCAAATGGTCAATAAGCTTGGTTTAAAACAACCTGCAAATGCTACCGTGAGTAACATGCAAGAAGCCTTGGAAAAAGCAGAAGTTATTGGTTTTCCCTTGGTTGTGAGGCCTTCCTATGTACTTGGCGGCCGGGCCATGGAAATCGTTTATGACTTGCTCGACCTCAAACGTTACCTAAACGAAGCGGTGAGTGTATCTAACGATTCACCGGTGCTACTCGACCGCTTCCTCGACGATGCGATTGAAGTCGATGTAGACGCTATTTGTGACGGTACTGACGTTGTGATAGGAGGCATTATGGAGCACATCGAGCAAGCGGGTGTGCATTCTGGCGATTCCGCATGTAGTTTACCGCCTTATTCGCTGTCACATGAGATACAAGATGTGATGCGCAAACAAGTTAAAGATATGGCATTAGAGCTCGGTGTAGTAGGGTTGATGAATACTCAGTTTGCGATAAAAGATAATGAAGTTTATCTGATTGAGGTTAATCCGCGCGCGGCCCGTACCGTACCATTTGTGTCTAAGGCGACCGGTGTTCCTTTAGCTAAAGTTGCTGCTCGAGCAATGGTGAATAAATCGTTGGCTGAGCAGGGCGTGATAAATGAAATCATCCCACCTTTTTTCTCGGTAAAAGAAGTCGTATTACCGTTTGCGAAATTTCAAGGTGTTGACCCTCTGTTAGGCCCTGAAATGCGTGCAACCGGCGAAGTCATGGGCATTGGTATTAACTTTGAAGAGGCGTATGCAAAAGCAAATTTAGGCGCAAGCGCGCCGTTGCCTGAAAAGGGCAAAGTACTTTTGTCGGTGCGCAATAATGACAAGGCCAGAGCGATTGATTTAGCCAAAGGCATGATAGCGAACGGATTTGCACTTGAGGCCACAAGTGGCACAGCAGACATGCTAACAAAGGCAGGACTGGCGTGCAGCAAAGTGAACAAGTTGTCTGAGGGCCGCCCTAACATTGTCGATGCCATTAAAAATGGTGCCTATACGTACATAGTCAACACCACGGAAGGCCGTCAGGCAATTAGTGACTCAGTATACATTAGGCGTGAGGCATTATTAGGCAAGGTTGCGTATACAACCACCTTAAATGCAGCATTTGCCGCAATGCAATCTACCGCGGCTGATGCAATAAAGAATGTGAATTCTATCCAAGAATTACATAGGCAATTGCAGCACTAAAAATCTGTCCTAGCTAGTCAGTTTGTTCTATACTTACCGGCTAATCAATTGAAAAAACGAATGCAGTGATGCATTCGTTTTGTTTCTAAACTCAATAAAAAAAGAAAAGAATAAGAGAGCAAGACTATGGCAACCACCTATCCGATGACAGCCCTAGGTGCAGAAAACCTGCGCAGTGAATTAAACGAATTAAAATCTGTCACACGTCCTAGAATTATACAATCTATTGCGGAAGCGAGAGAGCATGGCGACTTAAAAGAAAACGCTGAGTATCATGCCGCTCGTGAACAGCAAAGCTTTTGTGAAGGCCGCATTCAAGATATTGAAGGCAAGTTATCAGCCGCGCAAATTATTGATGTGACGAAAATGCCTAACACCGGTAAAGTGATTTTTGGTACAACCGTAACTATTTTAAATACCGAAACTGAAGAAGAAATTACCTATAGAATTGTGGGTGATGACGAAGCAGATTTGAAAAATCGCCTAATTTCAGTCAACTCACCCATCGCGAGAGGCTTAATAGGCAAAGAAATGGACGATGTTGCGTCTATACAAACACCTTCTGGTGTTGTCGAATTTGAAATTATCGAAGTCCAATACATATAATCTAGCGCTAGTATTCGTGTACCATAACAAACGGTAGCTTGCAGGCGCGTTTTCATCTGCAGCTATCGTGTTTTACAGCGGCACAAAGCCTACAAATAGCCACTTTCTACTAATTTTTTATGCGCAAGCTCTAGTGCATGCGTACGATTTTGTACAAAATCGGCATCGCTTAACAAAGATTCAAATCCCATGCGCATGAGCTTCTCTTTACTCTGCGGGTTTTTAACCAACATCACAATTTGTTTATCTATATTTTGGGCATCTTTGACAAGATTTTCGATAGTAAGAATAATCGTATCATCTAAAAACGAAACATCGCTTAAATCAACGATAAGAGCATGGTGGTCGCCTAGGCTCTTCAGCTCGCGCGACAGCGCTTTAGATACGCCAAATATCATCGTGCCGCTTAAGTAAAAATAAAGAATTTGGCCTTGGGCTTTGTTTAACAGATCCTTTTGTTCATTATTTAAAGGTAAACGACCATCAACATCACTTAAGGCTTGTACGTTTTTAGCTTGGGAGGTACTTAGCTTTTCTATTGTAATAATGTTGGCGATAAACACGCCAATACCAACTGCAACCACCAAATCCACAAATACAGTGAGTAGCAATACCGCACACATAATGAGGCTGGTTTGCTTAGACACTTTGTGTGCGCGTTTAATAAAGCTCCAATCAAGAATATCAATCCCTACTTTGATTGCAATTCCTGCTAGTACAGCAATCGGTATGACCGAGATTAAACTGGAGGCCCCAAATACAGCGACCACTAATATGCCCACGCGAGTCAAACCCGACAGAGCCGTTTTTGCGCCGGTTTGAATGTTGACTACCGTGCCCATTGTTGCACCAGCACCGGGTAAACCGCCAAACAAGCCCGAAAATAAGTTGCCCATGCCTTGCCCAATGAGTTCTTTGTCAGATTTGTGCTCGCTGCGAGTCAAGTTATCGGCAATAACAGAAGTCAGCATTGAATCGATACAACCCAGCATACCTAGAACTATGCCATCTAATATCATCATTTGAAGCATTTCAGGTGTGAAGCTAGGAATAACCAGCGAGGGTAAACTCACATCAATTTGCCCAATTCGTTTTATATCAGGGTCATTTATTAGGTATACCGATACTAAGGAAATTATCACAAGCGCAATGAGCTGTGGCGGAACCCATTGTTTTATTCTCCTGGGCGTAAAAAAGATAAGCCCCAATGTGGCAATAGCCATTCCTGAGGCTGTCCAATTAACATTTGCGATAGTTTCTGGCAGAGCAATTAGCGCGCCGCTCACGCCACCAGATGGCGCATCAACACCAATAGCAGGTGCAAACTGCATGATAATTAAAATGCAGCCTATACCCGACATGAAGCCGCTTACAACACTATAGGGCATAAGAGTAATATATTTACCCAGTTTAAGTACGCCAAATAGAATTTGCGTCACACCGGCAATCATGACCACCGTAAATGCCATTGCCAAGCCCGTTTCAGGGTATCGCGCTAGCATAGCAGTAATAACCGCAGCCATAATAACGGTCATGGGGCCGGTTGGTTCAGATATGAGAGTGGGTGTGCCGCCAAACAAGGCAGCAAAGAAGCCAATAATAATTGCACCATAAAGACCCGCTTCAGGGCCTGCACCGCTTGCTACACCAAACGCTAGGGCCAAGGGTAATGAAACAATAGCAGCGGTTAAGCCACCCAACACATCTCCTTTGATATTCTTTTTATTGATAGTGTTGAAAATATTCAAGAGGCTTCCTTGTTATTACAAATGCATAAATTATGTGTGTCTTTATATCACAACGCGGCACTGCCTGTGGTCGGGTCAGGAATACGTTTTTCTTCTAAGCCATATCGCAAGCAAAAATAAAGTGCTCATTGCTAGCCAAGTTGGTGTATCGCCAAGCTTACGGTAGGGTGTTTGACCTTCTACCATGGTGATTTCTACCGACAAACTATCGGCAACAAATTGGGGCAATACATCAATTATATGACCTTTATGATCAATTGCCGCTGTGACGCCATTGTTTGTTGCCCTAATAACTGGCAGACCAAATTCTTTCGCTCTAACT
>CAZXTD010000128.1:0-12638 GCA_964643575.1 uncultured Glaciecola sp.
CTTCACCTTTAGAAGAGAAAGCTGGCTCGCTAGTAGTATTTAATGGCGTACTACCGCATTTTAGCGAAGCGAATCGCTCAACTAAATCTCGGCATGCTTTTACGCTGCATATCACCTGTGCAAACACTAGTTACGACAAACACAACTGGCTGCAGGCTGCACCCAAACCGCTAATCTAATAGCTATCTATTGCTCTTTTTCACCAATCCAGTCTACGCGATAAAGGTCGCGCCTGCGATCGAGATAGTTACGTACCGAGCCCTCATTTTTAAGCTTAACAAGCTTGGTGTAATCTAAATCCACAATGAGCGTCATTTCGGTATTTGGCGTAGTTTCGGAGACTATCGCGTCGTGCGGAAACGCAAAGTCGGAAGGTGAAAACACAGCAGACTGCCCGTATTGAATATCCACATTATCCACTTTAGGTAAGTTACCCACACTACCCGCTATCGCGACATAACATTCATTTTCAATCGCTCTTGCTTGGGCGCATAAACGCACTCGCAAATAGCCGTTTTTGGTGTCGGTCCAAAACGGAACGAATAATATCTGCATGTCTTGTTCGGCAAGTATGCGAGCGAGCTCAGGAAACTCAACGTCATAACAAATTAATACACCGATACGCCCAAAATCAGTGTCGAAGACTTTGAGTTTGTCGCCGCCTTTCATGATCCAGTCAGACTTTTCGTGCGGCGTAGGATGCAACTTGTATTGAGAGTCGAGCGAACCATCGCGATGACACATATAACTCACGTTATACAACTCGTCGTTTTCAATAATTGGCATAGAGCCAGCAATAATATTGATGTTGTACGATACTGCCAAACGCGAAATCGCGGTCAGAATTTCGTCGGTATAGTCGGCCAAGTGCCAAATAGCATCGATGGAAGAATCGGACGGGCTCAGGCCCATTAAAGGTGCATTAAAAAACTCAGGGAACAAAGCCACATCGCACTGATAGTCAGACAATGCATCAACAAAGTATTCTACTTGTTGCAATAGCTCACCCACGTTTTCGAAGTAACGCATTTGCCACTGCACACAGCCTACTCGCACGTTGTCTTTTACCGTATTGATTAGCAGTGGCTTTTCAGAATCGTAATAGATGTTGTGCCATTGCAGCAGCGTTGCGTAGCCGCGTGAAGCTTTATCTTCTGGCAGGTAAGCCTTCATGATTTGCTTGACTTCAAAGCCATTCGAAATCTGAAAGCTCAAGATTGGGTCGTAAATATCTTTTGATTTTACCTGTTCAATATATTCATAAGGTGTTAGCTCACTCGCATATTGCCCATAGTTAGGAATACGACCGCCCGCCATAATCGACTGTAAGTTTAAGTTACGGCAAAGCTCCTTGCGCGCTTCATACAAACGCCGCCCTAAACGTAAGCCCCGGTAGTCGGGTGACACAAATACATCAACACCATACAACACATCGCCTTTAGGATCGTGTGTCGACAAATAAGCATCGCCAGTGATTTCATCGTAAGTGTGTTTGTCACCAAATTTGTCGTAGTCAACAATCACAGAAAACGCTGCTGCGACAACTTTACCCTTGTCTTCTATGCATATTTGCCCGTCAGGAAACTTAGTCAGTTGCGCTTGGTATTCTTTGAGTTTCCATGCGCCTCCAACATTTTTATACACCCTATCCATAAGGTCTTTAATATCATCAAAATCATCAAGCGTTAAATGGCGCAACTCAAGTAAGTGTTCACCATCAGTCGTATTAGGCGGTGTGGTTTCTTGGGGCATAAGGCTCCTAGTGACGCATCAAAAAGTAAAAGCGTATAATACGCAAGTTGTGGTTTGAGCTAAACATATTATGCTGCTCTAATAAGAAATATGTTTAGTACAAGCGATACATTTTTTAAATGTTTTAGCCAGAAAAAAAGCTCGACGAAGAAGCTAATGTAACCGGCGATGATAATTCTGGAAAAGAAAGTATTGTACTAAAAAGGAGTTGTTGATTAATCGGCTTAGTTAAATATGCATCCATGCCAGCACCTATGCATAAGTCTTTATCGCCCTCTCTGGATTGCGCAGTAAAACTAAAAATAGGCAACTCGGAATTATTGAGGGCTGAATCACTCGTGCGAATAATTTTAGTGGCTTCAATACCATCCATAATCGGCATAAGTACATCCATTAGTATCAAATCAATTTTGTGTGAATGAAACATATCAACGGCCTCTTGGCCATTACTCGCAAATAGCATGTTGGCATGGGTATCAATCAAAGCCTGTTCCAATATCACTCGATTAGTTTCACTGTCATCTACGATAAGGACTGTCTTATCAGCCAATCGAGGGGTAGCAACATGTAAGTAGGCTTCTTGTTTTCTATTATTTGTGACATCCATCTTAGTGGGCACGCTAAAGACAAATTCGCTGCCTTCGCCCAGTTTGCTGTTTACCCGTAAATCGCCGCCCAATAAGTACGCGATTTCTCTGCTAATTTTGAGACCAAGACCCGAACCACCATATTTTTTAAAAGTGTCTTGGTCAGACTGTACAAATTTTTCAAAAATACGTTCTTGAGCTTCTAGCGCAATGCCAATGCCAGAATCCTGCACTATGAACATCAGAGTACCAGAGGTGGCGTTTGCCTTTGTATGTTGCTCATACTTAACGCTAATCCCCACATGCCCATGGTGAGTAAACTTGATTGCATTAGCCACTAAGTTAAACAAGACCTGTTTTATGCGTAAAGGGTCTGATATT
Source organism: uncultured Glaciecola sp. (assembly GCA_964643575.1). Taxonomy (GTDB): domain Bacteria; phylum Pseudomonadota; class Gammaproteobacteria; order Enterobacterales; family Alteromonadaceae; genus Glaciecola. The sequence goes on from CAZXTD010000128.1 coordinate 2,721, forward strand.
AAACTGTTCGGCAAAGTATTCTCTAACTCGTACTTAAGCGTTAAATCTTTGGTGTTAATTTCACTACGGAAGCTCGCTAAAACTTGCTGAATGAGCTCACTTGGATTGAACGGATATCGCTCAACCTTCATCTTTCCGTTTTCGAGCCGCGCCAAATCGAGTATGTCATTAACGATATTTACCATACTTTGCGCTGAGTTTTTTATAAGTGCATTATGTTTTGCCTGCGTTTCGTCTAAGCCGCTGTTAGCAAGCATTTCTGTAGAGCCCACAATAGCGTTCATGGGCGTTCTGATTTCATGGCTCATACTTGCAATAAACAACGACTTAGCCTCCACTGCCTCTTGAGCTTTATCTCTTTCCAATTTGAGCTGTTTTTGTTGGTCAACTTGTTGGCTAATATCTTGTGCTGTGCCCACTAGTTGCAGGGTCTTTTGGTCGATACTGACAATGGCGTGGCAATACAAGCTGATATGTCGAGTGTCACCGTTACTTAGCTTTAGTGGATATTCTAAACGAACATCTCGCCCTCTATTTATTGCCTGATGTAAAAAATCTTTAAGTTTTGCCGCGTCTGAGTTTGTCAGCAAACCTGCCCAGTTGGCAAGAGTCGGCTTAAATACTGCCGGGTCTTGGCCGTGATGCTTACACATACACTTATCCCAAACGTATTCGTCAGAATCGCGTAAATAATCCCAAATACCCAATTGAGTGATTGTTGTGGCGGCGTTTAGGCGCTCGTTTGCCGAGCGCAGCTTGTCGTCTGAATTAACAAGTTGTATTTGCTGCTGTTTGAGTAAACGATTACGATTTAACAAAATCGACACGAACAAGATTAGACAACTCATGACTATTGCGCTGCTCACTATCTCACTAAAGTATAGTGTTAAGGGGTCAGCAGGTACATTGTAAAGCGTGCTTCGAGATGGCAATCGGTTAATTGAAATGCCCCGCTCATCGAGTTGAGCTTTATTATAATAACTCGCATAAATGCCACTGCTGTTTACACTTGGCGTTCCTCTATTTAAAGCTTGCACAAGACTCAAAACAGTTGCTTTAGCCGTTTCTTGAGACGAGATGACATACCCACCCAATACTTCATTGTTGAGCAAGGTTTCCCAATGCACAAATACTGGAAGGCTGATATTGGCGGCTATTTCTTGGGCAACCTTATTCGGAAACACAACAGAACTGTCAGATTTAATCAGAATGGGGGAAATGACTACCGCAGCATTTTCGATGTTATTGGAAAATATGCCGACTAGCTCTTTTAAATTGGTAAACGCAACTAGCTCCGTCATCTTGCTTAAACCTGCATCGCTTACAGCTTTTTGCAATATTTGTATGTTGTTGATATTTAAATTATCAACTGGATCGTAAACTAGATACACTTTGTCGACATTTGTAATTGTTAACACGTTAGCAATTAAGCTTCGGTAATCTTCTTTTATACTGAGCTCAAATGGAACAACAGCTGAGTTAATCTGGTAAGGCTCGGTGGAGTAGCGCAATAAGATGTGCTTGGCTTGGGGCTTAAATGCCTCTTTAGACTGCATAAGTGTAATAGCCGGGATGCCATTATAGATAATGGCGTCAATGGGGCTATTTTGATATTTGGCAGCTAGCAAATCACCGACTTTTGATTGCGACGCGTTGGGCAACATGTCGGTGTTCAGGTACTCGTAAAACAATTTTCCCTGGGGGTACTTCGCGTAAAACTGTTCTTCTATACTTGCATCTAAGGCTCTATTCCAAGGCAAGTCAGGAACGTAATTTGTGACAACTAGCACGTTTGGGCGCTGGGTATTTGCTTGCAAACTTGCACATACCAACAAGTACAAACATATAAAGACCGCTATTTGACCTAACGAGAGTTTTCTCAAAACAACACAACTAATGATGACTTTGCTTCATAATAGTATATGAATCAAACAAACAAAAACTTTTTAGGGGCTCTATCCTGTTTGTTAATTAGGCAATAAGCAGCGTTTGCTCAATGCTCACGTTGTAGTGTTCAGCTAATACTGGCTTTTGCACTGTAAGTTCGTTATGCGCCGTGGCCAAATTGATGGTTTGAGGATTAATATACTGTTGCTGCGAAGCTGAATAGAATACTTTGACCACTGGCTGGCTCGGCTTACCTACATTATTCTTAATCACCAAAGCTAAACGCTTGTTCGAGAGCAATACTAAACTCCCTATTGGATACACACCAAGCGCTCTTATAAACCTAAGTGCGAGCTTTGTATCGTAACCATTTTCAGGGTTTGTCAGCAATTTAAGCGCGCTAGCAGGCGATTGAGCTGGCCTGTACTTTTGTTCACTTGTAAGAGAGTCGTAACAATCTACGATGGCTAGCATACGGCTAAACTTATGAATTTTCGCCCCTGAAAAACCATTAGGATAGCCTTCACCCAGTAGTCGTTCGTGATGTTGTTCAATTGCCATTAACAGATCACGGTCTAAGTTAAGCGGTTCAACGAGCTCAAGTGAATATTTTACGTGCAGCCTTATAATTTCTTCTTCATGTGGGGTTAGCTCTGAGCGTTTACTTAAAACATCTTGTGGAATTTTTGCCATTCCTATGTCGAAGAGGTAACCCAACACAGTTAAGCGTTTACAATCAGCCTCCGACATTTCCATTTGTTGCGCAAAGTAGCACATTAAAATAGCAACATGGATTGCATGGCTCGACAAATATTTAGTGCTATTTAGCATCATCGACATACTTAAGAGCGCTGACGGGTTGCGTATTAAACTATCGTAAATATCGACCGATAATTGGGTAACAGGCGCTAAGTCGAGGCCTACTCCATTCTTAATGTTTTCAGTAAACGCATGATGTGTCGTATAACTTTGCTTGATTAGCTGAGAGGCGAAAGTAAGCTCTTGACTAAGCGGTACATCGGTTTGTTTTTTGAATACCGTCGTTGTTGGTTGCTCAAAAACATCACCTGTATCCACCATCTTCTGTTTGCTTGCTAATTCGATATCGTCGCGGTCAATACGACTATTTTCTTGTTTATCGGCAGTTTTTTTACGTGCTTTGTTTGAAGCAATTCGCTCTTTTTGCTGCTTAAGTTTTGCCAATATCGATGATGACTTTTTACTCTCCACAATCACCGATATTACGCCATGTGCACTTAGTTGGTCGATAATACTCAAGTGGGCAACTTTGCCTATTTGTTTAACAGCGAGCTTACCCGCTTGCTCGGCGATGCCGTGGATGGTCATGCCAAGCTCTAATTTATTTACCGGAATTGTTTGAAGGTCGCTTGTAATCATCATGCAAAACGAGTTGTTGAAGAATACTTATATATCGGCAAAAAATAGATACGCTAAAGCATTTTGTATGCTTTGCTTATGCGCTGTACAATAGGTCATAATCATCACGCCACCGGCAAACAGGCAGCTTATTGCCCACTACGATGGAAAAACACCCAATATGGTAAATCTTCCTGCATTTGATATTGCTCAGGCCGTAGGCTTTTTATGCTTTTTTTTAGGAATATTGTGCTTTTATCAAAAAGACGACCGTAAATTAAAACTTACCATGGTGGCACTCAATTTAAGCCAAGCGATTCATTTTGCGATGCTCGGAGCAATGACAGCTTGTGTTTCAGCGATTATTGCCCTACTCCGAACCAGCTTATCCATAAAAATTCAATCCGGATACATGGCTTTTGTATTCATTGGACTTACCTTCGTTTGGGGCATTTATTTAGCTAAAGAACTCGTCGATATGCTACCTATTGTCGGTCTGTGCATTGGCACTTACGCGCTTTTTTGTTTAAAAGGAATAGCAATGCGCTGCGCATTTTTAGTGGGGGCTTGTTGCTGGCTTGCTAATAATATTATCGTTGGGTCGATTGGCACAAGTTTACTCGAAATGGTCCTTATTATTGTTAATTTAAGCACAATAATTCGTTTGTACCGCCAGCGCCACACTCAATAGGCAGCCATATTTAAACTTACTTCGTTCTAAATTAGGACTTACTTCGTAACACTTCAATGACACAGCACAAACGCTTACACCTTGTAATAACAAACAGTTTTGGGTAGTTTCACATATCAACCAAAGGACGATTATGAAATCATTTACTTTAGCTTCTCTTGCTTTTACCCTGTCGGCGCTATTAAGCACTACCGTTTTTAGCATAAGTACATGCCATGCTGGCGAGACAATAACAAACACTAGCGCGCCAGCAGCGCTCAACAAAGATAGCAAAAAACCCCAAGCACAAGACCCTAACGACCCAGTGCAAATGTTTGCGTACGAGCAAGCTTCGCTTATTGCACAAGGTAAGCTTAAATCTGCAGATTTAGTGCTTGCTTATCTAAATCGTATAAATGAGTTAGACCGCGAAGGACCAAATGTTCAGGCTATATTATCACTTAATTTAAATGCGCTTAATGAAGCAAAAGCGAAAGACAAAATGGTTGCCGAAGGGAAAACACTGGGAATGCTGCACGGCGTCCCGGTGTTAGTAAAAGACAATGTTGAAACGAGTGAGCTGGTGACTACAGCCGGCTCGTTAGCCTTACAAAATAATGACACAAAACGAGACGCGCCAATAATCGCTAAGCTTAAAGCAGAAGGCGCTATTATTCTTGGCAAAACTAATTTATCTGAATGGGCAAACTTTAGAGATGGCGATTCGATAAGCGGTTGGAGCGCAATGGGCGGACAAACTCGAAATCCTCATAGTTTAGACCGTACACCTTGCGGATCGTCTTCGGGTTCTGGTGCAGCAATTGCCGCTCAATTTGCGTCTTTAGCCATTGGCACCGAAACTAACGGCTCTATTATTTGCCCATCAACCATGAACGGTATTGTTGGTTTTAAACCTACTGTAGGGTTAATGTCGCGCACTCACATTGTGCCTATTTCAGTCACCCAAGACACTGCAGGCCCAATGACCCGCTCAGTAAAAGACGCCGCACTTATGTTAACCGCAATGGCCGGCACCGATCCTAAAGACCCTGCCACAGAAATGGCCGACCTTAAAAAAGTGGATTACGTTGCTGGCCTCGACGCGTCTTTAAAAGGAAAGCGTATCGGTGTTTTGCGGTCCACACAAACCGAACACCCTGAAATAGTGAAGGCCTTTAATGAAGCTTTAAGCGTGCTCAAAAAACAAGGGGCCGTTCTTGTAGATATCGACAATTTTGAAACCCCTGAAGGGTTTTGGGACAAATCACTGCAGTTGCTTCTTATTGAGTTTAAGCATGAACTGAATAAGTATTTAGCGTCAACTCCCGATACTGTCTCAACGCGCACGCTTGAAGACTTAATTAACTTTAATCAAAAAAACGAACGTCAGTTAGTACTTTACGGGCAAAGTTTGTTTATTGATGCTCAAGAAAAAGAAGGCTACAACGAAGAATATAAAGAAATCGTCGAGTTTTTACGCAAAGCAACACGCGACGATGGCATAGACGGCTTGCTAAAACAATATGATGTTGATTTGTTGGTATCTCCCTCACAAACGCCCGCCTTCTTAATTGACCCCGTTTATGGTGATAGCTTTCCAGGAGGTTTTGCTGGTGCAGGCTGGATGGCGGCAATTGCGGGTTATCCGCATGCCACTGTGCCCATGGGACACAAAAAAGGCTTACCTTTTGGCATGAGCTTTATGGCAAGTGCCTATAGCGACGCGCTGGTATTAAACGTAGCCTATCAATACGAACAAGCGAGTCACAAAATTATGAAGCCGTCTTTTGCTCAAGGTGCTATTTCACATCCAAGCTTGAAAGAAGCAATGGCGCCGCTGGCGCTTGATAAATAGACACAAAAAAGCCCGATAGTTGTAATTACAGTTATCGGGCTTTTAATATATCGGAGTTTATACTCTGGATTACCTAACACTCACCTTATTTAATGGTTAGGTAAGTTATACCTCATTTAGGCTTTTTTCATCCAAGCAGAGCACCAGCCTTTCGCTGCAACGACTTTACCAGGGAAAATTGCACAAGGACGCCAGTCTTTGCCGTCTTCGCCTTGAATGTACATGCAATTGTCGCAGTATGCACCTTCTACCTTAGACTCGTGCACATATTTAAGCGCCACTGCGGTTGGATCATCAACTGCTAGCTTTTCTTGAGCATTCGCGCGTAATGCAACGCCACCTATGGTTAAACCGATTAGGCTTGTGCCAGATAGTTTTAAAAAATCGCGACGATTTACAGATTTCATGTGAGTTTCCTTTTACAAAATACAAATGATAATAATTCTTTTTTACACTAGCCCAGAAACAACAAAGCTCGCAAAATGCGAGCTTTTTAAAAAGGAATGCTAGATAAATCTATGTTTTCATGAGTTTATACTGTGGAGCAAAGTATATGGTTTGTAAAGCCTTTAAATTAGATTTATTGATTTGTGTTAAGTTTTTTGAACAGTCAACAAAAACACGAAAGCTAAAACAATTAGTCACGGCCAAAACCATCGTCCTCTCGTTCGTCTTTCGACTCATCTGGTATCTTGAGTAATATCCATACGATTAAAGCGACACCTGCTAGTGCAATTCCGCATACGAGTAAGAGTTGATCAAGGTTAGGAATCATGTTTTGTCTGCCAAATTGAATGAAGTGCTTGCTCCGGCTTTGCATAGCTGTAGCGGTCGATTCTTTTTGTAGAATGGTAGCTATCCAAAGACGAAACTGCTACCGACTCTGCTTTTTCAATATCAAGGTAGCCATCAGGCTCTAAATAGTCGTTGCCTATGACAATCTCCACTATTTTACCAATTAGGAGTTCAGTCTTGTTTAATTCGATTAGCGATATTTGTTCGAGCTCTAGGGCCATTTTAACGCGCGACTCTGACACAAACGGCGCGTTAACTATTGATGACATATCAGCATGCAGGCCAACTTGAGTGAATTCATCAACTTCAGCGTCGTACCTTGCCGAGCATTGGTGCGCCTGCTCTGTTATGTTCGGGTTAACATGATTAATGGTGTAAACGCCGGTTTCTTTTATGTTCTGTAAGCTATCACGTATTACCGTGTGAGGGCGCATGATCATGCCAACTAAAGGAGGATTCGCCCCGACATGAAATACCGAACTAATTAACGCTAAGTTATTGATGCCATCGGTACTACGAGTACCAAGTAAATTAGCGCTTTTAAAGCCTGATAAGCTATTAATAAAATTAGCTCGCACTCGGTCAGGCAATTGAGCAATGGATTCTTCACTAAACACTTTTGTGGTCATTTGCTTTCTATTTGCCTTTATTCGTCATCGCGCTTGGCGATTATTTCTAAACCAAAACCACTGTCATGAATGAGCACTTCTATGGGCGAACAACAAATTTGGCAGTCAACAATTTGTTGTTGGCCAATGTCATTGTCTTGGTCTATTTCGATATCGTTGATAGTCATACAATAAGGACACTCAAAGGTTTGCGCATACGACAGACTCATAATTTCCTACTCACTATCTTAGTAAAACATAAGTTTTTATACAGGAAATTGCCTTGAGTGGATTTATGTTTTGTAATTAAGTGAAATAATCCCTTAACGCGCCACATAAACTATTCTTGCTGGGGGTACGTAAAAGTTTTGATGCCTAACAAACAGCGTAAAACAAATAGCTTGCCAAGCCTTACAGATGGTGTAGAGCCAAGCACACTCACCCCTAATTATCCCAAGCGCGCTCGATTTGGAACCTGCCCACTTTGCCAGCGAGAAGTCGACTTGACGTTTCACCACCTCATTCCTAAAAAGATGCATCGGCGGACCTTTTTTAAAAAGAACTACAGTAAGCAAACGCTTGCAGAGGGCATCGACATTTGCCGAAAGTGTCACACGGGTATCCACAAAACTTACGACGAAATGCAATTGGCTAAGCGCTTTAATACCCTCGAAGACCTACAATCTGACCCGCCTCTAACAACCCATTTTACATGGGTAAGCAAACAAAAAGTCACATCGTAGCCTTCCCTCTTGTAACTACTCAAGGTAAGCGGTAACTTAACCATTCCTGAATAATTAGAGAATTACCATGACGCGACTCACCATTACAGCGATTGTACTGCTCAACTTCATACTAATACCATTCAAAGCACTTGCACATGATTACAAAACACCTGAAGCCGCTGTGCAAACCTATATAAAGGCAGTTAAAACGGGTTCGGGCGATTTAATCGAAATGGCATTTCAGCCGACTGCTCATATTCAGTATTACAATCCCAAAGGCGAAATGCAGCAATTTACGCGCGATGAGTTTGCTAAAGTTGTTGATACCGGCAACACCTGGGAAGCCGACATAAAAATAGCCGAACTAAAGAAGACTGGATTTGCTGCCAATGCAACAGTTGAATTTGTGTGGGGCGAGCAGCAACAGCATGGTTATACTGACTACCTCAACCTAATTTGGGACGGAAAAAGCTGGCATATTTCAGATAAGATCGCGCAATATACTCCGCTCAATTAGCCTCTTTGTGCTAATTATTGGTCTGCGGTGTAGCCTATTCTAAAGCCACCCCAATGCTTACCATTAACGAATATAGGCACCGATAAATCATGCATTATTTCTCCGGTGTCGCGCTTGTAGGTTTGCAGTAAAAAGGCTTCTTGATTGGAGCCGCATCTTGCGCCGGTCGGATCGTTAAACATTCGTTTGGTTCGGCTTTGCAATAAGTCAATTTCATGATTACCGGTTAATGGTTTACTAAAGCACTTATTGTGAGTAGGGAAGTAACCATTTACGTCAACCGCGCCTGCATAAATGATGAAATTGTTATCATTTAGAATAGGCTCTTGCACTGCCGGAAAGTGTTGATCGGAGTAACTATCGTAGTGGGTTGAATATTTCGCAGGTGAGGTATTTGGAATTTGCTGATAATCGTGATCAAACACATTCTGCTGTGATAAAGCTCCTGATACCATGGCCTGCTCAAATATTTGAGCGATTGCTTTTGCAGCCTCACTAGCAAGCTTGCGCACCAATTGATGTTTACTCGAAATCGGGAACTCAGCCAAGTTTCTAAAAATTGACTCCGTATAAACACTCACCTGAAACGCTTGTTGAGACACATCTTCTAAGTGTGAGGTATGGCTATCAATCGACTCAAACAACTCTTTGGAAATTGCAGATATTCCGCTATTGTCTTTTTTAGAGACTTCTATATCACCGTTTAGCTTTGTCATCGCGTCTTGTGCTTTTTGAATGGTAAGCATCGAGCCATTTAATTGCTCTGATGTTTGCTTTACAAGCTCAGTCATTTCGTGCCCAGAATCCGACACTTGATTAATCGCAGAGACAGACTCTTCACTTTTTTGTGTGATTTTACGCAGTACATCTTCAATGCCTTTAGTTGCATCGGTAGTGCGTTTTGCTAAATCTCTTACTTCGTCTGCTACAACCGCAAAACCTCTACCTTGTTCGCCTGCTCGCGCGGCCTCTATCGCTGCGTTTAAGGCTAACATATTGGTTTGGTCTGCTAATTGATTAATAGTATCGACGATGGTCGAGATGTCGCTGGCATCATCTCTTAGTTGAACAAGTAAAGCTGTGGTGCTTTGAATTTGCGTGTCGAGCCCTTGCTGTTGGTTGCTTACTTGCTCTAAAAATTCAATCGAACTGGCCGACGCACTATTAGATTCAGTGATATTTTGAAACACATGGTCACTAAGTTCTTGAATATGTTGATTTGAGCTCTCTAGATGTTCGACACGTTCTGCAATGTCTTTACTGCTTTGCGCTTGCGCAGAAAAGAATTGAGATAACTTGTCGATGAAGAACGAAACACTTGCTCCACCCATGGCTATTTTGCTCGATTGAAATTCTATTTCTGTACTAAGTTCGGTAAAACGGTTTGCCGAATTTTCATCTTCAGACGGTAAAGCTTGTGCTTGAGTATTCAACTTAAATAATACAAAGTGGATAGCACTCAGGCCTATACATGCTAACAAGAC
>CAZXTD010000129.1:0-3507 GCA_964643575.1 uncultured Glaciecola sp.
ATAGGAGCCTTACCATGAACTTAGAACTTAAACCAATATCAAATGCGCTAAGGCGTTCTAAAGCAGGTGCCTTAATGCTGCTTCTGCAAATTGCGATTACGACTGCTATTGTGAGTAATGCCGCCTTTATCATTTATGATCGCATTCAATATTTAGAACAAGAAACAGGCTACCCCGAAGATGAAGTTTTTCGAGTTGGTGTGCTGAACTTTGGTACCGATGTTGACATATGGCAGCAAATAAAACGTGACGTGACGTTCATTAAAAGCATACCGGGTGTTGAGAATGCAAGCTTTACTAATCATATGCCCTTGTCAGGGAGCGGTTCTGCAACCGGAATGCGTTTAAATCCGCCAGGTGAAGACGGTTTAAGCGTGCGCTCAAGTTACTTTTTTATGGATGAGTCGGGCATCGACAGTTTAGGGCTAACTATTAGTGAAGGCCGTAACTTTAGGGCAAGTGAAGTCAATGTGAGTTCAGAGCAAGGTCAGGAGCGCCGGCCTTCTGTAGCCGTTGTGTCTAAACAGTTTTTGGACGCATTGTTTCCTCAGGGTGACGGCCTTGGAAGTACTATGTATTTTGACGGAGTAGCTACCCAAATAGTGGGCGTAGTAGATAAAATGAAGGGCCCTTGGTTACAAGACAGAGCGTCTGACCATGTAGTAATAATGCCGCCTAACTTTGCAAACGCTCGATATATGTTAGCGGTAAGAGCTAAGGCGGATGAACGAGCAACGATTATGCGAGAAATAGAGGATAAGATGCTTTCTCAATATGACCAACGGGTTATTTTTGGAGTAAATGGTTTAGATGAGTTAAAAGCAGACTACAATGCTGGCGACATGCTGATGAAGCGCATGTTGATTGTATTAATCAGCGTATTAGTTGCGGTGACAGCCGTCGGTATATTTGGTTTAACAGTTTTTAATATTAATAAACGCACCAAACAAATCGGTACACGCAGAGCCCTCGGTGGCAGGCGTTCTGATATTGTCCGTTACTTTTTGCTAGAAAATACTATGATAAGTTTAACCGGTGTCATTTTTGGTGCGATAGGGGCTTTATATTTAGGCGACTTTTTGTTTGATACCTATTCATTGCCTTCTTTAGAACTTTCATATGTTTTAGCTACGACTGTATTTGTCATGTTAATCAGTCTATTATCGGTTGTGTTTCCTGCTAGCAAAGCAGCAAATATTTCACCAAGCATTGCCACTCGTAGTGTTTAAGTATTACTGAATTTAGCAAACACTCTTAGTTTTAATCTGACGAATAAATGAGTAGTTAATGGATAAAATATTAATCGTCGACGACACACCGGCAGTGTTACAAGCATTGTCGTTGTTGCTCGAAATACATGGATACGACGTGATAACCACTACTTCGCCGCAAAAAGCGGTGCAGTATGTGAATCAGCTGCGAGTCTCGTTGGTGATACAAGACATGAATTTTACGGGTGATACCACCTCGGGTGAGGAAGGTCGTACTTTGTTTTATCAAATGCGTGAGCTAAATCCTAATTTACCCGTGATCTTGATTACTGCATGGACTGACCTCGAGCAAGCCATAGAGCTTGTAAAAGCAGGCGCGGTAGACTACATCGCTAAACCTTGGGACGACCAAAAGCTAGTGAATACGGTTGCCAATCTTGTTGCTTTGGGTAAAGCCAAACAGCAAAGTGAGCAGTTTGCGCGTCAACAGAGTACCGTTGAGCCTATTGTTAATGCTGCGCAAAAATCGGGCTTGGTCTATACCAGTGCTGGTATGCAGCGTGTTGTTGATATGGCCATGCAAGTGGGCAAATCAGATATTTCAGTATTGATTACCGGGCCCAACGGCAGCGGTAAGGAGCGAGTAGCTGAACTTATTCAGCGCAATTCAAGTTTGCACAACCAAGCCTTTATAAAAGTCAATTGTGGCGCGTTACCCGCTGATTTAATTGAAGCAGAGCTTTTTGGTGCACAAGCTGGTGCTTATACAGGCGCAAGTAAAACCCGTATTGGCTTATTTGAAGCTGCCAACGGCGGCACCTTGTTTTTAGACGAAATCGGCAATTTGCCATACTCGGGGCAAACCAAATTATTAAGAGTGTTGCAAACTGGTGAGTTTCAAAAAGTAGGCTCGGTTGCGACACAAACTACCAATGTGCGCGTGATTTCGGCGACAAACGTTAACCTGCTAGATGAAATTGCTGCGGGTCGCTTTCGTGAAGATTTGTATTATAGGTTGAATGTTATTGAGCTGAATATTCCTGCCTTGGCAGAGCGAAGAGACGATATCATGCCATTGATAGCGCATTTTCTACCCGGCCGAAATTTAAGTATTTCTGCAGAAAAGGCCTTGCTCGAACACCCATGGCAAGGCAATGTCAGAGAGCTAGAAAACACATGCAAGCGAATAGCAGTGCTTAAACCCGATGGTGTCATTGAGGCAGAAGACTTTGCTTTTAACGAAGTGAAATTAGCTAATCAAAACTCTCAATTGAACATTGATGTTGAGTCTGCAGATATTGACACACTAAACACTTCAGATAATAAAGAAGTAAATAAGGGTGAGCCCAAGTCTCAAGACTATCTGGAGATTAAAAAAGAGCCCTCTAAAGCCATGCTTGAGCAAGCGATGCGCACTCACAAAGGCGTAATAGCTCGTGTTGCACGCGAATTTGGTTTAAGCCGGCAGGCTTTGTATCGACGTTTAGATAAAATGGGTATTGAATACTAATGTCGCACAGCACGTCAAAACAGCGAACCGTTAAACAGATCTCAGTATTAAATCGAATGCTGGCAGTAACAGCCTTAGCTAGCGCCTTAAGTAGCATCCCTATTTTCATCTTTGCACCCTTAGAGCGACTTGAAAAGGTCGCCATAGCCGTTGCTATAGTTTTGGTGAGTGTGGGTATTGCTCGCTTTCTACTAAGAGACATAAAAGAAGGGTTGTCAGCACTGGAAACCGGCCTGTTGAATTTAAAAGACGGTGAATATTCAAGCACCTTGGCCTATCAAAAGTATGATGAATTGGGTCATTTATGCGCTCTGTTTAATGAGACCGTGCAACAAATGCGAAATGAAAAACATGGCTTGTATCAGCGAGAGCTGCTACTCGATAAAGTTACGCAAAGCTCTCCAGAGGCATTGTTTTTAGTAAACGCACAAAACCAAGTCGTGTTTAGCAATATTGCAGCTCGGCGGTTTTTTAATGTTACAATTGGTATTGACGGTGAATACTTACAGACACTCTTTGAGACCGCACCACTAGGTGTTAAAGACGTCTTACTTGCCCAAAAAGAGGGTTTATTCAGCCTAAAAAAATCATCCGATCTAGAAAATAAGATACAAGAGCCTGAAACTTGGCACATGTCGATTGGTCATTTTAATTTAAACAACCAATCTCATATTTTATATATTCTTAAGCAAATGACACGTGAGCTTAGTCGTCAAGAGGTGGCAGTATGGAAAAAAGTAATTAGAGTAATTAGCCACGAACTCAATAATTCACTCGGGCCAATAT
>CAZXTD010000129.1:3517-4099 GCA_964643575.1 uncultured Glaciecola sp.
CCTCCATGCTACACAGTGGCAAAATCGTCAGCCAACAGTTAGATGAAGAACGATTAACCCGCGTATTCTCAACAATCGATGAACGCATCAAGCATTTAAGTGAATTTGTGCAGGGCTATGGTAAGTTTGCCAAATTACCAGAGCCTAGAATAGAGCAAGTTGATTGGCAAAACTTACTACAAGAACTCTCTCAACAATGGCCGTTCTCATTTGACTCAAACCAAGAGGCTCAAGTTTACGCAGACCCTGTTCAATTGGAGCAACTGCTTATTAATCTATTAAAAAACGCCCACGAATCGGGGTCAGAAGCCCAAAAAATAGCTATCCATTTGGATAAATTGCAAGGCGGCGTGTGCATCAAGGTCACTGATGGCGGCAAAGGCATGAGCCATTCTGTCATGCAAAGTGCGCTTATACCTTTTTATTCGACAAAAGTCAGCGGTAGCGGTTTAGGTTTAGCGTTATGCCGAGAAATTGTTGATGCCCACCATGGTCACTTAGCATTACACAACCAAGAGTTGGGTGGGCTGATGGTTAAAGTAACCTTGCCAGACTTAACCTAGCCTACATTCATACAAAACG
>CAZXTD010000129.1:4109-12452 GCA_964643575.1 uncultured Glaciecola sp.
ACTGCAACCTTAAAATGGATTAATGAACCCAACCCCAAATACAATAGCTTCCTCGCCATCAATAAAATCAATCGCTATCGTTGGTGCAACTGAAATATGTTCGAAGTGATAATCGTAACTCGTTACGAAGAGCAATACGTCTTCTTCATGCAGGTGAGCCCCTCCTAACTTTTCTTTACCATAGCAGCTAAGCCCCGAAGAAAGACTTTTTTTAGTGACGCAAGTTTTCGGTAGCTTTCAAACGACCTAGACCTCTCGACTTGCATAAATAATTGCTTTTTTAAATTCTCGATCTTATATTTAATTTGTGTTCAAGGTGTTCGCCTCTATTAGCAAGCACCAGCACACTCCGATGCTTCTATAACCTTTAATGAGATCTTAATATGGCAAGAGTACGTGAGTTTAACGAGAATATAGCCCTAGACAAGGCAATTGAGTTGTTTTGGGAGAAAGGCTACGCGCATACATCTATGCGAGAAGTTGTTAAGCATACTGGTGTTGCGCACGCTGGCTTGTATACGGCTTTTGGTGGCAAAGACGACTTATTTAAAGCGGCTATAGAGAAGTATGAGCAGCGTATTTTTACTTACTTATTTGGCGGTCTTGAAGCAAGCCGAGCATCACTGAAAGATATTAAAAAATTATTTCATTTTATTACCAGCGCCAAAGACGACAAATACTTTAAACATGGCTGCTTTATTGCCAACAGTGCGCTTGAATTTGGCAATACTGACCATCCTATTAATGAAGTACTTACCCGCACATTTAATCGCCAAGTAAAGGCCTTTGATAATGCTTTGACAAACGCATTAGAGCGCAAAGAAATAAGCGCTGACACTAACATAGCCGAAACTGCAGCGTCTTTCGCGGTGTTATTTTATGGCTGTTCATCTCTAACCCGAATGAATGCGCCAAACGAAGCTATTCAACAGGCAATTGCTGCAGGGCTAAACTCTATAAAAGTATAGAAAGGCTCAAAAGGTGTAAGTCAACACCAGTTTTTGTTGCGATTGAGACTGTTCTGGAACTTGTCCGAGGGAACTTCTGTTTTTGACAACAGTGCCGTTTGTATGCCATTCAGCGCCAAGTTCAAGTTGTTTGGATAATTGGTAGCGCCACGCAAATGTCCACGCGTGACCATGGTTGTTGTTTTTATCATAAGGTTTGTAGTCATCTTCACGTACATCAAAGTGGTCGTAACGCAATGTTAGTTGATGTTTATCTAGCGCGCGCAGCGGTTTAAAGTTTAACGCGATATAACTTGCTGTAAAGTCTGCGTAAACTTGCCTTGGTCCCATATCGGTTGCGCCTTCCATTATTTGCATCATTAAACGCCACGACCTATTAAGCTGGTGCTGATATGCAAGGCTATGAAACTTAGTACGCCAAGCGTAGAGCCGAATGCTATTGAGTTTTGAAGGATCGGCTCGGTTGTCATAAAAGTAATAGCGTAATTCTGCTTTGCGCAGGTAACTTAGGTGCGCGCCGACATACATACCTATTTTTCCGTCAATTTCTGTGAAAGGTGACAACCAAGTTGGGCTATCAAATGTAGCTGGGTCTGAAACGGTTGGTATAGGCGCAAAAAACACGCGGTCGTGATGCAAAGATTGGCGGTCATGAAATGCAAAGCTCCGCCATGTTAACAGTGTGCCAAAAGTATCGTTGCCCTTATAAAGGCCCAAGTGTGCTTCCCAGCTCCAAGGGCTTCTACGCTTTCTGCCATTTGAAAACAAGCTTGCTTCACCCCCGAGTACTCGCATTTCTTCGCCAATCCAAGAATTAATCGCAGACTGGGTATAGGTATACGGCGATAACCACCCCTTTGCAGTGTTTTCTACTGACAGCGCAGGGTAAAAAAAGCCAAGGCGTGATTTGAATCGAATATTGCTGCCACTTAAGGGCTTATAGGCTAAATAGGCTTGGGTTAAACCGAGGTGCCTTTCGCCGTCAAGATATGCGTTGGCGACTGCATTGGCAGTCCAGCTGGCGTTTATTGTTTGCTTATATGTCAAAAGGGCTTGTTGTAGCTGCGGGCCGGAGTCTTCTGTTCGTAATACACCTGTACCTTGTGATTGGTAATTAGCAAATGGGTCGGCTTGATTAAATGCAAGTTCAACTCTGCCAGAAAGAGTTTGTGCTTGAGAAAAAGGTGATAAACACATCACACTCACGAGTACAAAAATAATCAGTGCGATTTTGTGGAATGTATCAGTCAAGTACATCGGCATGCTACCTAGTACTCACTTAAGCCGTGCACATCATCAAACTCAGTGTAGCTGGGTAAAATATCGGCACTCAGCACAATCGTATACGCAGTGGTGGGCTTACTACCTGTGTCTTGAAAATTTATTGAGCGCGACGTATCGATATCGCTTTGCTGAATTCTCGGATGCCATACTTTGATGTCATACGCACCAAAAGGAAGTGAAAAACTGACTTCACCGTTGACATCTGTTTGCGCAAACAGAGGGCTATCAGCAACATAGATATAACCAAGCATCCAGTCGTGTATATTACAGCCGAGCTCAACAACGCCCGCTTGGTCAAACATAATTTGTCGTTTAAGTTCTTCTTTATAAATGGCTATTTCAAACACTTTTGTAGGAGAGAATGAATACACATGGTGTTGTACGGTGTCGGTATCAGGAAATTCGACTGTCGTTCCTTTTTGAACGGGCAGTATATGCGGTACAAACTGTTGGTCGATTTGCTTCATTATTTTAGCGTTTGTTAAAGCGGTTTCATGTTGTTGAATAACCTCTAAAACCGCTGCATCGTGAGGAGTAAGTTCGACAACAACATTACTGAGTGCTTGTTGAGTATTATCCTTAAGGCGAATTTGTAATTGTGAAGCAGTAGCAGATGACACAAGGGCAAGCAGTGTTAGAAGCAACATAAAAGATGACCACATTGAACATTTGGAAGGGTAGCCGGAAGCCTTCATGAATCTGCTCCTAAAGAAAATTTACTCAATCAAAAGGGTATCGGCAATACTCGGCTTTTATTAAGTAATTAACTAGGCTTTAGGATAATTATCACTGTAAACAATGCGAAAAATGCTAGCCAGCGCGGCAAAACTAAAATAAGTTAATACCATGTAACCTAGCGAATAATAAGAATACTGACTATGAAACCATTTACGCTTCTACTTCTTACCTCTTTTTTAATGGCCTGCAATGCAGCTTCTACCGCCGACACAAATACAAGCGCGTCGGGACAGACAAACACGCCACCACCAATGGAAGCAAGCAGTAACACGCTACAACTTAATCAGGGCTTTTCTGTAGAGCGGTTAGCTCGCATCGACGATGTAATGGCAAAGTACATCGCGCAAAATAAGCTGGCGGGTACATCTACCTTGGTCGCCCGCAACGGTGAAGTTGTTCATTTATCTACCCTAGGATACCGAGACCGCGAAGCTAAATTACCAATGACCGAAGATACTATTTTCCGTATCTACTCGATGACAAAGCCAATAACAGCGGTGGCCGCACTTACCTTATGGGAGCAAGGCTTGTTTCATATGAACGATCCCATCGAGAAATACCTACCTGAATTGGCTAACTTAAAAGTTTATGTGAGCGGGTCGGGCGAAGACTTGGTAGTTGAGGACGCTAAATCGAAAATTAGAATTATTGATTTGTTTATGCACACCGCTGGTTTTAGCTATGGTTTTACTGGTAGTGAAGTCGACAAAATGTATCGCGAGTTATTTGCGCGTTCAGCTGATGCTGACGCAATAACTATGCTTAAAAACTTAAGTGCCTTACCGCTTAACCATCAGCCAGGAACACAGTGGCACTATGGCGTTAATACCGACATTATTGGATTTTTGGTAGAACGTATCAGCGGGCAAAAATTGGGTGATTACATGCAAACTCATATTTTTGAACCGCTTAACATGCAAGATACTAGTTTTTTTGTCGCCCCTGAAAAAGCGGCGCGTTTTTCACAAGTTTATGGCGCAGGGGATAAAGGTCAAACAGTGCTGCTTGATCAAGAGCCTTTGGGCGACTTTATGTCTGACCCACTTATTCATAACGGTGGTGGCGGCTTAACCTCAACTATTGGCGATTACTTTAGATTCTCTCAGATGTTATTAAATGGCGGTGAACTCGACGGAAAAAGAATTCTTGGCCGAAAAACCGTTGAATACTTAACTTCCAATCATCTGCCCGAAAACCTTATACCTTTTGCACCCGATGCAAGTGGAGAGGGCTATGCTTTAGCAATGTCGGTAACGGTTGATGAAGAGCTAGTTAAGTTTATGAGCTCTACTGGTAATTATGGATGGGGAGGTGCTGCCTCGACTTATTTCAGGATCGATCCATCTGAAAAAATCATTATGATCTCGATGGCGCAATTTATGCCAAACGGATTTCATGCATATCATGATGATTTTAGGAACTTGATGTATCAGGCACTAGTAGATTAAGTGTGAGTATATAAACAGTATATTTGGAAGCAGTAAAGGTAAAGCAGTTAACTAATGACACCTGCAATCGATTACTTGAACAAGCAAAAAATTGCGTTTACCTTGCACGAGTATAAGCACGACGCAAATACCAGCTCATATGGTGAAGAAGCCGCCGACAAATTAGGTGTGTCATCAAGCTATGTGTTTAAAACCTTGGTGGTGATGACCTCCAACAGGGGCATGGCGGTAGCGGTAGTTCCGGTCAATAAGCTTTTAAACACAAAGCTGATGGCAAAAGCCTTACAAGATAAAAAAGTCAAAATGGCAGAACCTAAAGATGTTTTGCGCAGCACAGGCTATGTTTTAGGCGGTGTCAGTCCCGTAGGGCAAAAAAAATTACTCCCCACCATTATTGATGACAGCGCTAGGCAAACTTCGAATATTTTTGTGAGTGCCGGTAGGCGAGGGCTCGAGATAGAGATTAGCTCAATTGATTTGCTGAAGGCAACACATGCAAGTTTTGCAGATATTACGTAAATGATTGACTAGAAGTGTTCAAGAATATTGGTTCTTGAGTGCTTTTTTGAGTTCCAGAACGTTTAATGGGCCTGAAAATAGGTCGCCTTGAATAAGATTACAGCCTAAGTCTTTAAGGAAGTAAAACTGTTCTAAGGTTTCTACGCCCTCGGCAATGACATCCAACTCATAGCTTTTGGCAACTGACATAATAGCTTGGACGATTACACCAGAGTCATGTTGTTTGTCGCCAATATGTTTTACAAAGCTTTTGTCTATTTTGAGGTAGCCAATAGGATAATAGAGCAAATGCTTGAGCGTGGTATGGCTCGTCCCAAAATGGCTTAAAGCAAGATTAACTCCCAAATCACGGATAGCTTGCAAATTATTAATGTTCTGAGCAGCCTCATTTATAGGCGGTGCTTCATTAATAACGAGTACGAGCCAAGAGGGCGGTATATCGTAATGTTTAAGCAAGCTACTCAACGAATCAATAAAGCCTTCATTCTGAATATCGACTAGCGAAATCCTTATATAAAATTTTAAATCCAAGTTTCCAATATATTCTTTATGCTTTGCTAGCGCCTCTATACTCGTCTTTATCAACCAGCTATCGATGTCTTTTATCAAGCCCGTTTGTTCTGCAATTGACAAATAGTCATTAAGAGGAAGTGTTTGCAACTCGGGATGTTCTGTTTGTAATAAAACTTCTACGCTTGCTACTTGCTTAGTTTGAATGTCGAAAATAGGTAAAAACATAAGACTGAAAGCCGACTGGTCAATTGCTTCTTTGAGTAGTTTAGATATGTCTTCATTATTGGTTTGCTCCGCAATAACCTCATCGTCAAAGGTTTTTGCCTGATTCTTACCACGCCTTTTGGCAAAATACATAGCACTATCGGCAAGGGTAAACAAGCGCCTTATGTCTGCATTTTCAAGAGTATCCAAGGCAATGCCAATGCTAATATTGACGCTTATCTCGTGCTTGTCGAGGGTAATAGGCTGTCGTAATGTATCTAATAGCGTTTTAGCGATTAGCTCAGCCGTTTCTTGCTTGATTTGGGAACCTACAATAATAAACTCGTCACCTGATAAACGACAAAAATCAACTTGTGTTTGAGTGAGTTTGAGTTGAATTAGAACCTGAGTGACTTTTTGAGAAAACTGTTGAAGTAATAAATCACCAACGTGATGCCCAAATGTATCATTAGTGTGCTTAAAGTCATCGATATCCATGTAAATTAAGGATATCAACTTGGGATTATTGGGACCGATTTTAAGGGCTTTTAACCATTCGATTTGCCCTCTGCGATTATGCAACTTAGTTAGAGGGTCTATCAGTGACGCGATACGTTCGGCTTTTCGCTGTTCATCGATAAGTAGAAATATAATGATTATTGCAATTAGCAAAATGACAGATAAAACGTGCGTGAGAGAAAGCTTTTCTCCTACTACTTCAAAAGAAGTTATTTCAAAATTATATTGGCCGGTTTGCTCGACTTTTCGATTCACAAACTCGATCTGAATTACGTTACTCAGATCAACTTGAGCGTCTTGTACCTTTATATCGTAAGCGCCAATCCACCATGAGTCGACTTGAAAGTAGTCAAACGGAACATTGTATATCTGCTCACCACTGATACTTGATTTATCTAGGTCAAGTAAAACACTGTTGTATTTGTTGGAAATGGGATCACCCACAGTAGAATACACTGGGCTAAAATGTTTAAACGTGATTTTAACTCGTGGGTCCGCAAATTTATGTGTTGGCCTAATGCCTATATTGAAACTGTCGTAAGCAGAGAGGTCTATACCTAACTCTGGCGTGTCATTTTCGAACATTTTAAGCATTATACCGCAGTAGGAATCTTCAGGTTTCGATAAGATGTCGCACTTCGACTCAAAATTCGTTTGACTATACTTAACTGTTGAAACAAAGTTGTCTGCCATCAGTGCTTGCACATCGTCTTCTACCAGCAAGTCCATAATCGATACTCGGACTACAAAGACGCCGCTGAAATAGGCCGTAAGCAATGCCACCGATAATGCGGTCAGCGAGTAAATTGCGACATGATATTTGTTTCTCATTGTCTAAAATGATAGCTCGATAGTTTGTTTAACGCAGTCTTGTATCGGCTTAACTGCGGCAATATTGAGTAAATTTAGTATCAACAAAAAACAGTAAAAAGATTTATGATGTGAGTCTATTGCTAGGTTGAGCGAGCAAGTCGTTTTAGCTCTGCAATTTGTGCACGTCGCAAAACCTCACCTAACTCAGGTCCTTGTTTACCTGTGGCGAGCGCATCAGCAATTATGGCTTTGTTGTCTAAGGCTTGTAAGCCATATAATAGCTGCTTTGCCATGTTGGCTTGTGGGTAAGGTTTATTCACTAAGTTTATTCCGCGGCCTTGCGCGTCGCATTGGCAGGCTTGTAAAAACTGTATAAATCGTTCGGGGCGTTTAATCGCATCAAAGCGCTCAACAATCATTTTATGCAATGTCGTAGGTTTTAATTCCGTTAGCTTGTGACATAGTAAATGATTGTCACTGGTGAGTACCGCTAGATCTCTTAATTTATTAGGTATTCGCCAGCGCTCACAAAAGGCTTTGATAACCGGTACTCCCTCGGCTTCATGGCCATGCAAATTACCGTATTTTGAATAACTAAGGGGTTTACCAAAATCGTGCGTAAGGGCTGCAAAGCGAGTCTCCAGGTCAAAACCAAGTTCAGCGGCACGCTTAAGCACGAGCATAGTATGCACAAACACATTCCCTTCTGGGTGGTACTCAGGGTTTTGGGGAACCGCTTCCATCTTTTCTATTTCAGGAAAAATGCCGAAACCCAAAAGGGTCTCAAAATAAAGCTGCGGCGAGGCCTCTTTGAGCGCTTTTTCAGTTTCTTTCCAGACTCGCTCAGGCACTAGGTGCTCAAGCTCGCCTTCGTCTCTTATTTTATGCATGAGGGCAAGCGTGCTGGGATGAATTTTCCATTCGTCACCGTACCTCGCCAAAAATCTGGCGATCCGCAGTACTCTAACTGGGTCTTCTGCGAAAGCATCGGTAGTATGCCGCAAAATTTTGTGTTTGAGATCGTTCTGACCACCATAGGGGTCGATTATATTGCCAGCGCTATCTAGGGCCATGGCGTTAATCGTGAGGTCTCGGCGAGCAAGGTCATCTTCTAAACTAACATGTTTGTTAGCATCTACACTAAAGCCAGTGTAGCCTTTGCCAATTTTCCGCTCTATGCGTGCAAGGGCGTACTCTTGCTTGGTTTTTGGGTGCAAAAAAACCGGAAAATCTTTGCCGACTGACACAAAGCCAAGTGCTTTCATTTCGGGCACGCTTGAGCCCACTACCACATAGTCTTTGTCGAATGATTCAAGGCCTAATAACTGGTCGCGAAC
>CAZXTD010000130.1:0-5528 GCA_964643575.1 uncultured Glaciecola sp.
TTGCGCATATTTTCAATTGCTTGTTCAACGTCACCATCGGTTTCAACAAGCGCTTTTTTACAATCTAACATTCCGGCGCCCGTGCGCTCACGAAGTTCTTTTACTAAGGCTGCAGTCACTGCCATTGTCTTAATCCTCTAATATTTAATGCCGAAAATGTCGGTTTACACTGACATTTACCACATCTTAAAAATTTGTTGAAAAAAAGGAGACCAAGGCCTCCTTTAGTCTTTATATTCGCCGACTTATTCGCCGTCTACTACAAACTCATCCGCTGTAGCAGGCGCGTCTTGGTTGCGGCCTGCCATAATCGCGTTGGCAGCAGCGTCGGTATAAAGGTTAATCGCTCTGATCGCATCATCGTTGCCCGGAATGATGTAATCAACGCCATCTGGGTTAGAGTTTGTATCTACAACACCTACAACTGGAATACCCAAGTTGCGTGCTTCAGTAATAGCGATGTGCTCGTGATCAGCGTCGATTACAAAAATAACGTCGGGTAAACCGCCCATATCTTTGATTCCGCCTAAGCTGTTTTCAAGCTTGGCCATTTCACGCTCAAGCAATAACACTTCTTTTTTTGTTAGCTTTTCGAAAGTACCGTCTTTGCTTTGTGATTCAAGCTCTTTTAGACGATTGATTGACTGACGAACTGTTTTCCAGTTAGTCAACATACCGCCTAACCAGCGTTTGTTTACGTAGTACTGACCGCATTTGATTGCTGCGTCTTTTATCGCATCGCCAGCGGCGCGCTTTGTACCAACGAACAAAATCTTACCTTTTTTAGCAGATACACCGCCTAAAAAGCTAAGTGCTTCGTTGAATAAAGGAACAGTTTTTTCTAAATTGATGATGTGTACTTTGTTACGTGCGCCAAAAATGAACTGAGCCATTTTGGGATTCCAGTAACGAGTTTGGTGACCAAAGTGTACACCGGCTTGAAGCATGTCACGCATTGAAACGTTTGCCATTATGTTATTTCCTAATTGTAGGGGTTATGCCTCCACATTTCCCTATTCCCGATCTTGTACATTAAAGCATGTACCAGACACCCCGGTCACAGTGTCGAAATGTGTGTGAATTTATAAAATATTCACTGCCCGAACGCCATATTTCTAGTCGGTATTTCTCAACAAAATAACGCCTAATAAAAACAGCATACGAAAACAGCGCGCGCTTTATATCATTACTAGCCTGATAGCGCAAATATTTTCGTCCATAAATCATTATTGTAACGTGCATTAGAATACGAACAAATCGCTTAACTACTTGTCTTTTGCCTTGAATTTGCGCTAAAGGGTGTTCAAACATTGTAAGGAAGTAAAGAGTATTAGATAATAAGGGCGAAATGTGCGCTAGTTGTTATTGGTTACATGCTGATTTGGCAGTTAATTAGCGCAAAACATGATTTTAATAAAAGGTATTCAGCATTGGCAGCAACAATCAAGACACCAGAAGAAATTGAAAAGATGCGCGTAGCCGGTAAACTCGCATCTGAAGTACTCGATATGATTGGTGAGCACGTTAAGAAAGGCGTGACAACCGAACAAATCAACCAAATATGTCACGACTACATTGTTAACGTTCAAGGCTGTATTCCTGCGCCTCTTAATTACGGTCGTCCGCCTTTTCCCAAGTCTGTTTGCACTTCTGTTAATCACGTCATTTGCCACGGTATACCCAGCGAAAAAAAACTTAAAGACGGCGACATAGTTAATATAGATGTGACTGTAATTAAAGATGGCTACCACGGCGATACCTCAAAAATGTTTGTGGTCGGCAAACCCAGCATATTGGCTGAAAGGCTTATTCGAATTACGCAAGAATGTTTGTATAAAGGTATAGAGTTAGTTAAACCTGGTGCGCGTTTAGGCGATATTGGTCATGTTATTCAGACTCATGCTCACAAACACAACTATTCAGTGGTACACGAATACTGCGGACACGGTATTGGTGCAGTTTTTCATGAAGACCCTCAAGTTGTGCATTATGGGCAGCCCAATACCGGTGAAGAGCTCAAAGCTGGGATGTGTTTTACCATTGAGCCAATGATTAATGCGGGTAAACGTTACTCAAAGATACTGCCCGACCAATGGACTGTCGTCACAAAAGACAGAAGTTTAAGTGCGCAATGGGAGCATACCTTGCTTGTAACCGAGACGGGTGTAGAGATACTTACGCATCGTGCTGACGAGTCAATTCCAAGAATCATTAATCATAGCTAGCTCACAAATACCGCTAACACTTTACATATATGTATTAAGATTCATTTTATTTTGAAGCATAAGGAATGACTAATTTGCAAAGCCTAGACAGTATTATTACCCAACTCAATAACATCGAATCAATAAACGATGTGGGTAAATTTAAATCTTGCGTGAGCAATAGTTTTTTATGGCTTGAAGAGAACTTTAATGCCATTCATGTAGATGAGCTGGTTGTTGCTCGTTCAAACTTTACCGACTCGCTTTTATGCAAAGCATGGCAGCTACTTGGCCTAAATAAAGTAGATAAATTGAGCCTGTGCGCCGTAGGTGGTTACGGTAGAGGGCAAATGCAGCCTTATTCTGATATCGATTTACTCATTCTCAGTGAAAAGCCGCTGAAAAAAGATATACAAGAAAAAGTCTCTACATTCATTACCTTTTTATGGGACGTTAAACTTGAAATAGGTCAATCGGTCAGAACCGTTAAAGAAACCATTAAATTGGCAAGTGATGATATTACGATTGCAACTAACTTAGTTGAAGCGCGCTTATTATGCGGTTGCTCATCGACTTTTGATAGCTTGGTCAACAAAGCGAATCATGAAAAAGTATGGTCGTCTAAGGACTTCTTTATTGCGAAAAGAGAAGAACAAAAAACACGGCATAGAAAGTTTAACGACACTTCTTACAATCTCGAACCTAATATAAAAGAAAACCCAGGCTGTTTACGAGATATACAAAACATTGGCTGGGTCGCCAAAAAACACTTTCAAGAATATGATGGTCTTACACTTATTGGGCATGGCTATTTTAACGACTTAGAACATGCCGAATTAATCGAGTGCCGGTCTAATTTGTGGCAAATCCGTTTTGCTTTGCATTTAGTCGCAAAACGCAGCGAAAACAGACTGTTATTTGATTTTCAACCCGATGTTGCGCGCCTTTTAGGCTTTGGCGACGGCAAGCAAGGTGTTGAGAAGATGATGAAGCATCTGTTTAGAATCGTTCGCAGAGTAAGTGAGCTCAACAGCATGTTAATGCTGAGGTTTAAACAAGACATACTCAATCTGAAAATTAAAAATACACAAATCATGAGCGATGACTTTTGTTTGCAAGATGGTTTGGTGTCGCCACGAAACGAGCAATGTTTTGAATCGCCACTACACATCTTAAAGTTTTTATCGTTGTTATCTAAATTTCCAGAAGCTAAAGGCCTTGATGCTGACTGTATCGGCTTATTAAGAAACGCACGACGTGAATTTCAATCTGCCTATTACCATCAAATTCCCGAATGCCGCGAACATTTCGTTAAGCTTGTTTCGAACCCCGACTTTTTTGATTTAGGCTGGGACATTATGCACAAACATGGCATTTTGCAGTCATATTTGCCTGAATGGGACAAAATAGTGGGCATGATGCAGTTTGATTTATTTCACGCCTACACGGTAGATGAACATACACACCGTTTGGTTAAGCATGTAAGGCGCTATTTCACAGAGCCTAGTGAATTTCCGCGTTGCAGTCGAATTGTTAATAATATGGCGCATCCTGAGGTTTTGTTTATTGCGGCTATTTTTCATGACATCGCAAAAGGGAGAGGCGGCGATCATTCAGTACTCGGTGAAAAAGACGTTTTCGAATTCTGCGAGCACCATAATGTTAAAACTAAACATGCAAACGTCATTGCATGGCTGGTACGTAACCATTTATTGATGTCGGTTATCGCTCAGCGCCGGGATATTTATGACGCCGACGTTATTCGCGACTTTGCTTCTGAAGTTAAAAGCCAAGAGCGACTCGAACTGCTATATGCACTCACCCTTGCTGATATTAGAGCCACTAACCATAGTTTATGGAACGACTGGAAAGCCTCATTATTAAGGGAGCTTTATTTACTCACCCAAAAAGCACTCGACAACGGCTTACAGTGCACCATGACATTAAACGACCGCATTGAAGATCATAAAGAAAAAGCGCGTGCACTGCTTGTTGAAACCGACACAAACGATGAGGAAATTGAGTCTTTTTGGTCTTTAATGAGTCCTGATTACTTTGCCCGCTTTTTACCCGCACAAATTGCTTGGCATACAAGTTGCGTAAGCGATGCTGGAGTAATGAAAGAGTCACAAATTATAGTCGCAGCATCAAACGAAACCTCCAAAGCAGGAACAGAGTTACTGATTTATTGCCAAGACAGGCCTGCACTTTTTGCACAAATCGCTTCTGTCATCGACAGCCGTAATTGTTCGATTCACGATGCACAAATTGCAATTACATCAAATGGCTATGTATTTGATAGCATGATTTTGCTTGACCATGATGGTAAACGTATCGCCACTAAAACCCGAGTTGATAATTTAGTCAAAGCCGTGCACGAGCAATTGCTGCGCCCAGGGCGTTCTCACGCTAACTCACGCAAAATGTCTAGACGCATGAAGCAACTTGATGTACCAACAAAAATACGTTTTTACTCAAGCACTGATGATGCCACTTTAATCGAACTTGAAGCCCTCGATGCCCCTGGCTTACTCGCAAGAGTTGGGCATTTGTTTGTTGATTTAAACATTACCCTCAAGATGGCAAAAATTACGACCATTGGTGAGCGTGCAGAGGATGTCTTTATTGTAAGCAACAGCGACGGCAAAGCACTTACGCAAGAACAACAAGTATTAATTAGTAAACAAATCAAACTTAAATTAGACCAACCAGAAGTGAATACAGAACTATGACAACTGACTTACAAACACTCGCGAGCATTATCGAAGACGCTTTCGATAACCGAAACGACTTTACAGCAGCCACGGCCAGCGACGAAATTAAAAACGCTGTTAACCAGAGTATTGCGCTGTTAAATAGCGGACAAGCAAGAGTCGCTGAAAAGTCAGGCAATGATTGGCAGGTGAATCAGTGGTTAAAAAAAGCCGTCTTATTATTTTTTAAACTCAACGACAACAAGCTCATTGAGGGTGCAGAGTCCACTTTTTACGACAAAGTGCCCTTGAAATTTGACGGCTATGACGAAGCGCGCTTTGCCGCTGAAGGTATACGTGTTGTGCCACCAGCTGCGGTTCGTACTGGTAGCTATATTGCTAAAAATGTTGTGCTAATGCCGTCATACGTCAACATTGGCGCTTACGTTGACGAAGGCAGTATGGTAGATGCTTGGGCAACTGTGGGGTCGTGCGCACAAATCGGTAAAAACGTGCATTTGTCGGGCGGTGTGGGCATTGGCGGTGTGTTAGAGCCTTAGCAAGCCAACCCCACAATTATTGAAGATAACTGCTTTATTGGTGCACGCTCTGAAATTGTAGAAGGCGTTAT
>CAZXTD010000130.1:5538-12282 GCA_964643575.1 uncultured Glaciecola sp.
CGACCGTGAAACCGGTGAAGTACATTACGGCAGAGTACCTGCAGGTGCGGTGGTTGTGCCCGGTAACTTACCTTCAAAAGATGGTAAGTACAGCCTTTACGCTGCAATTATTGTTAAGCGAGTTGACGCAAAAACGAAAGCAAAAGTGGGTATTAACGAAATCTTGCGCGGTGCAGAATAATTAAGCCTCTGTGTGTCAGCTGCATTCGCTGACACGCGCCAAGCTTCTTGAACATAAACCTAATATATAAAATAGCTTCGTAACTAATGTGAGCGAGCAGGTAATGAGTGTGAAAAGTAACGCTGAATTTGTCGGTAAGAACAAAGTCAACTTGCACATAAGAGTACGCTATGGCGAGTGTGACGCCCAACAAGTTGTCTTTAACGCTCGATACGCAGACTATGCTGATATTGCCGCAACAGAATATATGCGAGCGCTAATAGGCGACTTCAATAATATGCTAGCGGCTGGCTTTGATAACCAAGTGGTTAATTTGAATATTGACTGGTTTAATTCTGCCAAATTTGATGATGTATTGGTGTTAAGTGTTTCTGCAACTCATGTGGGAAACACATCTTTCAAACTCGAAACCTTGATTCATAAAATAGAATCGAATGGTGTGCTTAGCCCTATTGCGAGGGCACAAACAACATATGTTGTTGTCGACACCGAGGAATTTGCAAAGCAACAAATTCCTCCTTTGCTGCTTGAAAACTTTAGCCGACAGTTTGAGGTGAGTATTAACCAAGCGGGTTAATTCACGATTGTTGCGTAAGATCTCTAATCGTCATCCCGCCGAAGGACGGGACCTCCTTGGAACATGTTGTACTTTCTAAAAGCGGAGGTTTCCAAGAAGGTTACCGCTTTCGCGGCAATGACGGTTGGTGGACGCAGCAGCGACGCAGACAGTTATGCAGTCAAATCAGCGACAATACTTTTAACCCAAGGCACAACTTCTTCTTCAGGCGCTAGAGTTTCTATCGCATCAACTTCAAACATTTCGGCAACTGGCTTACCTTGTAATTCGCTAAGTAAATCAAAAAACTGACGGCCACCACCGCAGTAGCTTTCACCATAGCTGCTATCACCTAGCCCTGCAACGGCAAACGACTTGCCATTCATCAAAGGGAAGTTATCCTGAAGATCAGAGAAAAACAATTCAAGGTTAGGGGGTACATCGCCCTGCCCTGTGGTAGAAGTGATAACAAGTACGCTTTCAGCATTTGTAAAGTCGTCCACTTCTGGGTCAGTAAACACTTCACTCTCGATGCCCTCGGCCTCAAGCATTGTGTGAACCTCTTCTGCTACATGCTGTGCGTTGCCATACACTGACCCAGCAAAAATGCTAATACTGCTCATAATCTTTCTCTACCTGTGTTTATTGATTAACCGTTTAATAAAGTTCTTATACTCGTTTATGTCTATTTGCGGTCAAGTTATATAATTTCAATGAAAATAGCTGTCTTTTTAAGATACTTCTGGCGACCTCACATCTTATTTATCGTGCTCATACTCAAAAAACGAAAGGGCATCGCCTAAATTATTGTCAAGCTTGCACGAAAAAGACAAATTTTCACCCGAAAAAGGATGTGAAAAGCGTAGCTCGCTCGCAACAAGTGCCAAACGAGACAAGTTCATATGTTCTTTGGCATATCTATTTTGCCTGCCATCGCCATGCGTTGTATCGCCTAAAATAGGATGCCTAATATGCGCCATATGTCTGCGTAATTGATGCTTTCGGCCGGTTTTAGGTTCGAGCTTTAGTAGCGAAAACCGCCCCGTTTGATAGCGCGCAACGGCAAATGGTAACTCGGTTTTAGACAAGCAAGTTAAGTGAGTAATCGCCATTTGTGCTTCTTTGTTTTGCTGCGCTTTGGCGTCTGTCATTTTATCGAGTTCTTCTTTGAGAGGGTAGTCAATCACTTGGTCATCGACATAACCTCTTACAATAGCAAGATAAGCCTTATATACGCCTTTTTCCGCGAATATCTGCGTAAGTTTGCGAGCAGCCTCTTTATGTAAGGCGAGTACCATCAAGCCGGAAGTTGGCTTGTCTAAGCGATGCACCGGATACACTTGCTGACCTATTTGGTCTCGTAGTAGCTGCAATAAAAACAAAGTCTCGTACTTGTCGATTTTTGTACGGTGAACCAACAAACCTGCTGGTTTGTGCACAACTACGATGTCGTCATCTATGTATGTTATTGCCAGTGCGTTCATTTGGTTTTAAATTCGTTTTTATATTTGTTTGACGGGCAAAACATAGTTTTTTTATTACGTTAATGGGTACAATAAGGCCATTGTAACAAAGGATTTAAGAACGAGAGCAAGTATGTCTTCAAAAAATGCGCCATCTAGCGCTAGCGCGTCAAGTAACATCAATTCTTTGAGTGAGTTTTTGTTGCAAGCGCATACGCAACATATGGTTTTTGATTTAGGCAGAGGGTTAAGAAAAATTGATAACCAAACCTTTTTTGAGTGGGAAAATCAGCAGTCTCCTTGTTTATACCCGCGTCAAGAACAAGCCTGGTTTTGCATTGTGTTTTGGAATGAAAAAATAAGTCAAGAACGATACATTTGGTTTATTAAGTTACCGATAGATGAAAATGGATTATTGCAGCAAGCAGCCCGCAATCAGTTTTTAGAAATCATTGTACAAGCACTCGGTAAAGAACTTGAACACCATCAGGACGAAAATGCACAGCTTCCTGAAAATCCATATGTATTTACGCCAAGCCAGCAGCAGCTCGCTGACTGCAATGCACATATCAAGCAGCACTTAGGTTTACTCGCCCACGACCTTGAATCATCTGCACTACGTCATTACTTGCAAGCTCCTAGCGTACAAGACTGGCAGCAACTCAAACTGCAAGATATCGCAAACTATGTTTGCGCAAGCACTGAGGCAGAACAAACTCAAATAGCGCAAAACCTTCAACTTTATCCCCTACCTCTTTTATCCAGTTTATTGGCTAGTTTTGAATCGGTTGATTTATGCAAGGCGCTAATTGAAGCAATCATTGACCTTCATAAATCATCTACCGAAGCGCACATCAAGGCTTTATGCTTGCGCTCACTTAACTATAAGCCATCACACTTGTGTAATGATTATTTGACCCAACTTATCTTAAGCGAAGGTGAACTGGACATTGAAACACTGGTTGTTATCTCGGGTCGATTTTGGTATTTACTCGAAGAAACAAAACACTTATTGGCCTATTTAGAAAAAGTAATAGCGATAGATAATCCACAAGAATCGTATCGCTTATTTAAAGCTATTTACGCAGACCTTGTTCGGCTTCCTGATATTCGGTCACAAGTACTGGGCTTATTGCGCAACACTGAACGTTCAAAACGGGTTTCTGCAGCGATTGGAAGTTTGTTTACAGCTCACGAGTCCCACTAGACTAAATATCTAGGCTTATAAATGCTTGACGTAAATTAAAACTAAGAGAGAAAAAATTGGATTTAGCTAGTTTAGTGTTAATACTATTAATTATCGTAATCGCTGTACAGTTTTGGCGACTTCGCAGCATTGCTGAATATATGATTGTGTATGCCAATCAGTATTGTAATAAAAACAATCTTCAGTATATCTCTTTAGCTCGCACTAAGAGCCGATTTACGGCTTACAAAGGCAGACTAGACTGGCAATTAAAATATGAAATGGCGTTTACGAGTGACGGAGAAAACGAATACCGAGGCCTTATTACCTGTCATGGAAAACACATTATCAATGTGGATATGCCCGCTTATCGAGTGATGGACTCTAGTTATTGATATGTTGATTTGACTGGCAACGGCTTGATTAGTTAATTTTTTTAAAGACAAAAAAAAGGCAAACTATTGTTTGCCTTCTTCGAATTTTGAGCATCCTTCTCAGCGTTCCTTTGCTAAAACATCATCCCGAAAAAATCCATTACACCCCTTTCCTTTTTAATCCCACTCTTCCTAAGCAGGCAACACACTTGTGTAGGTCCCTTTTCCTTTGTCCGTCTGCCAAGCCACTCCGTTTTCGCTCAGATTTCTATATACTGTAGATTGTCCTTGTTTACTTCCGTTTGTCCCTTTAAGCAATCCTGTTGCCGAGTCTTCATCTTTCCATGTTCTTGCCTTCAATGGCTAAAAAAATCCATTTTATTTAAGCATCCGATTGCTTGCATCTTATTACGTCTTTGTATTTTCGTACGTCATTCCACTTTGTGGAATCGTGAATCCGATCACTTCCTTGACGAGTCCTTGATGCGTTTTAATTTCCCGCTTCATGCGTTTCCTTAAGACACAATAAGAATACGCTTTAAGCTTTTGGCTGTGTAAAGTTTTTTAAAGATTTATACACAGTGATAAACTTGTTAGAAGCTCGTTAGAGTTTAGTGTTATGTTTTTTATAGCTTTTTTAAATATAAGTAAGTAAAAACGATACTTAAAAAGAGTAGTTACGCACAGTATTGTAGGAGATGTCTTACAATACTGTGCGTCAATGTGGCGTTGTAAATCTGGCGTTGTAATAAATAATATGGCTACGTTGAGCAATGTGGTAATAAATGGATAAGACTCACATTGGTTATCGCGGTCTAAACATCACTTTACCTTTGATGTTTCCGACTTCAATTTCTTCGATTAATTCAAATTCACCGTCGAGGAAAAACGACACGCATTTATCCAAAGTGACCAGCATGCCTACGCCCTCAGATGTTTCGTCCTCCACTAACAAACCCAGCACTGCGGATGTACACCAATCAAAGACATCATATGATAATTAGTCGCGGGTATCTTTTCGCGAACCTTTTCTTCTTTCATAATCATTTGTTTAGTGCCAAAGTATCCTGCGGTAAGCAGCATTTTTAAACGCCAGTGCCAAAACTTACCTGAACCAAAGGCAGTATCGGGTTTCGTTAAGCATGTAACGGCAAGCAGGCGGTCTTCATCGTATATGCCAATAAGGGGCTGCTGAGAATCCCAATAAGTGTTTATTTCTTCTCGGATAGCGCTTCTTAACCTCGCTTCATACCCTTCCTTTTCGGCATTGAAAATATCGACAAAAAGCGGATCGTCAAAGTAGGCGTTGTATAAAATAGAAGCGGCAACCTTTAAATCATCGGCACTTAAATAGGCCGCGGTTACTTTTTGTAAATCAGGGTGGTAATCAGCTACAGTCATAGTATTTTCTCAATTTTTTCGCTTTACTCGAATAAGTGTAAACCAATTGGGAAAATAGTAACAATTTTTTTACATTGATGACGCAGAAAGACAAACCATTGCGCTTTAATCGCCTTTGGTTTGTCTTTTTTAGTTGATTTTCTTTGTGTATATCTAACAAAGAAATTGATTAGCTGGCGCTTACTAGATTGCGTCTAATGCAGTCTGCCCAAACCCAGACAATTCCCCATTAACAAAAATCAGCGGTGTACACTCATCTTTAGTAGTTGCCCCATCGCCTTTTGTCCTTTGGGTTCTGTAAAATAATACGCGGTGCTCTGCACTATTTTTAACAAGCATTTCATCAAAGTCAGGTACGCCTAATTTACGGCGAACGGTATCTATCGATTCACCTACATCCAACTGCCCTATTTTTTCTCTGTTGCGCTCTTCTATTTCAGACCACGAACTATGCTGGTAACCGCTTCGCTCATAGTCATCATCGCCAATGGCTATGACGCAGCCAGAAAGTAGTGTACTAGCAGCGAGTAGTGCTAAGAGTGTCTTTTTCATTATGCTTCCTTTTTATCTATTTATTTTGGTCTATTAGTTTCATTTTGCCGAGGCAAATACAAAGATAAGATTAAACCTGAAGATCGGTTATTTTCTCTTATAGATAACCAAGAACCAAGCCAAGTTTTCACAATCTAATTTATCTCATATTTTCAATGACTTAGATTAACAAAGAAGATAAAAAAATGAATAGGCTTTAAAAAGTACACTATTTATTTAACACTACGGCTAATTATTAGCTATTTTACTCAATCGGTGTCTATGAAATTAGTTATTCAAGCCTGTCAGGCTCTTGTCGAGGAAGGAAAACAGCCGAGTACTGCAATGGTAAAGTCATATCTACTGAGATCTGGCAACGCTGTTCCGCTCGCGCAAATTATTCGCGGCATACGCGCTTACACAGAAGGTCAAAGGAGCACAAATGCCCCAGCTGAAAAGTCAGTAGAAGATACACCTGTCGATAACCTTGGAGCACATATGTGTTCATGTAAAGAGGAGCTTAGCGAGCTAGCTAAGCAAGTTAAGGCCCTGCAAGTTGAAATTAGAGACTTACAAGCACAGGTCGAGGCTTTAAAGTCTGCATGAAACTAGTCAGGTCTGGGCTAACCACTTCATGCGGTTCCTTACCCACGACCTCGAGCACTACCTCACCGGTATCGACCAAGATACTTAACAGCATGTCTTCTTTATCGGTAAGAGCAAAAAATACGGTGTCGGCTTGTTTGAGCCGCCTCTTCATTAACACATGCGCAATTAAATTTTTTTGTAGGCGGTCGAAGTCCTCTTCGTTCCAGGCTTGTAAAAGTGTGAGATTGCCTTGGGGAGCGCTTGCATTAATGTCGTGACTAAAATAACGGCAAAACAAGGCGTGCACTTGTTTTGGCAGAGTCAGCTCCAGGCCTGATTCTAGATTAGTGAGATTAATGCCTTCAGAACTATTATGGCCATTGATGCTTTGTTCAGTTAATTTCGCACGAGCAGAATTGAAATATGCGGCTCTGGTGGCTGCGTGGAAAGCTGCTCCTCAAAAA
>CAZXTD010000131.1:0-1896 GCA_964643575.1 uncultured Glaciecola sp.
CTTCAGGGTACGAGTTTTGCATTTTTAACCGCTTTTATAACGGGCGGTTTATTGGTTAAAAGCAGAGGCGGCACAAACGACGAAATACTGGCCGTTATGTTTACCATCACGTTTTTAGGCGCGTTTATCGAAATATTCATGAGTTTCTTTATTCGTTATGTCAAAAGAATTATTACGCCGCTTACCACAGGAGTAGTAATAACGACCATTGGCGTGTCTTTAATCAAAGTGGGTATGACCGACATAGCCGGTGGATTTGGTGCTGAAGATTTTGGCAGTTTAAGTAATTTAGCGCTCGGCGGTTTAGTGCTTGTTATCATTATTGGTATGAATAATTCGCGCAGGCCTTGGTTGCGTTTATCGGCTATTTTTGTCGGGATCGTTGTTGGCTCGGTTATCGCCTATGCAAGCGGCATCAGTGTGTTTAGAAGCCCTGATAGTGTCGACCTATTTGCGATTCCCATTCCGTTTAAATATGGCATGGCATTTAGTTGGGATGTATTTATACCGGTAGCACTAGTGTATTGCTTAAGCACAATCGAAACCGCAGGAGATTTAACCGCCAACAGTTTATTTTGTGGACTACCCATAAAAGGCAAACAATATATCAGCAGGATAAAAGGCGGTATTCTTGCCGATGGCATAAACTCGATGCTTGCTGGTATGTTTAATACTTTTCCTAACACTACCTTCGGACAAAATAATGCGGTAATACAACTTACCGGCGTCACAAGTCGCTACATTGCTTATTTTATAGCTTTTATTTTAGTTGTTTTGGGATTGTTTCCAGCCTTGGGTGTGGTTTTACAAAATATTCCTAAACCAGTTTTAGGTGGCGCAACACTTGTGATGTTTGCCACCATTGCGGTGGCGGGTATTAAAATACTGAGTTCTGAGCCCATTACTCGGCGCAATAGTTTGATTATTGCCAGCTCTTTCGGCTTAGGTTTTGGTACGATGTTAGTGCCTGATGTGTTGTCACATATGCCAAGTTTGCTGCAAAATATATTTTCTTCAGCTGTATCAACTGCAGGGTTTACGGCTATTATAATGACCCTGATTTTACCAGATAATCAAGAAGCGACGGGTAAGCCACTGGCAACTCCGCTGAAACTATAAGAAGCCAATGCACCATGAAAACCATTGTAAAGCATAATTTGTCAACACCAGTTCAAAGGCTCTGGCTTAAGTCACCTTTAGCGGTATTTACGTCAAATCAAATGGATGCAAACGGCGGTCTCGTTATTCATGGTAATAAGATCGTGGAATGCGTAGTGGCGGGCAATACACCTGCTAGTGATTACGATAGCGTGATAGATTGCAGCAATTACGTGCTGACTCCGGGCCTTATTAATACCCACCATCATTTTTATCAAACTTTAACGCGCTGCCTGCCGCAAGCGATTAATAAGCCTTTGTTTCCGTGGCTCAAAACCCTTTACAAAGTGTGGCAACACCTAGATGAAGATATGCTATACAGCGCAACCCAACTCGCCTCATTAGAACTAATGTTGTCGGGTACCAGTATGGTTTGCGATCATCATTATGTGTTCCCTAAAGGCTTAGACCGAGCTATCGATATTCAGGCGCAAGCGCTTAAAAATTTAGGTTGTCGCGCAATGCTCACCCGCGGTTCAATGAGCTTAGGTGAGTCAGACGGTGGTTTGCCGCCCGATTCCGTGGTGCAAACACAAGATACCATTATTCAAGACAGCATTAGAGTAATAAAGCAGCATCATGAAACTGGTGATGGTGCTTTTTTAAATATTGCCTTAGCGCCTTGCTCGCCGTTTTCGGTGACCACTGAGCTTATGCAAGAAACCGCCGCCCTAGCCAAAAGCCACAATGTTTATTGCACACACATTTAGCTGAAACAGAAGACGAGAACGCATTTTG
>CAZXTD010000131.1:1954-6031 GCA_964643575.1 uncultured Glaciecola sp.
CATGGTATTCATTTTTCAGCCGACGAAATTGCTTTGCTGGGTCAACATAAAGTGGGTATTGCGCACTGTCCGAGTTCCAACATGCTTTTAGCTTCGGGTATTTGCCCAACACTACAACTTGAAAAAGCAGGGTGTAAAATTGGTATGGCTGTAGACGGGTCTGCCTCTAACGACTGTTCTAATTTATCTCAAGAAGTGCGCCAGTCTTTGCTTCAACAACGATTAAAATATGGCGCAGAGCTAATCACTGCTGAGAAGGTGTTAGGCTGGGCAACGGCAGGGTCAGCAAGT
Organism: uncultured Glaciecola sp.; assembly: GCA_964643575.1. Lineage (GTDB taxonomy): Bacteria > Pseudomonadota > Gammaproteobacteria > Enterobacterales > Alteromonadaceae > Glaciecola. Next base: position 2,246 of record CAZXTD010000131.1, read on the forward strand.
GTGCTTCATCGCAATGACATTGGTGAATTAGCACCGAGTAAACAGGCAGATATTGCGTTTTTTGATATGAACGAGCTACGTTTTTCAGGCGCTGGTGACCCAATTGCGGCTTTGGTGACCTGTGGTGCATATAAAGTCAGTAAATTAATGGTGGCCGGCAATATCCTGATTGAAGATGAACAACATGTCAACGCGCTCAATGAACAGATAGTGCAACAACATGCTAAGCTTGCTAAACAACTTCATGCTAAGTCGGCTTAAATCCTCATGACACAGTTAACTGCTCAAGCAAATACCGTTCATGCAGCCTTTGTTTCAATGAATGTCGACACTGATGTTGATTCACTTGAAGTAAAACGTTCTGAAGGTGACGCTCTATCAAAGCCACTCAATGGTATGCGCTTAGCAGTCAAAGACTTGTTTCATATTGAGGGTTTGCCCACCGCTGCCGGAAACCCAACATGGGCTAAAACCCATACAGTACCGCAAGCAACTCATTCAACTGTGTCAAAGCTTATTGGTGCGGGCGCTTGTTACGTAGGCAAAACACTCACCGATGAGCTGGCTTATAGCTTAAATGGTTTAAATGTTCATTACCCCACACTGTTAAATTCTAAAAACCCAGACCGAATGGTGGGCGGATCATCCAGTGGCTCGGCTGCAGCAGTGGCAAGCGAATTGGCCGACATTGGCCTTGGCACAGATACAGGCGGGTCTATTAGAGTGCCCGCTAGCTACAATGGTTTATTTGGCTTGCGCACTACCCATGGTGCAATTGTATGCGACAATATGGTGCCTCTTGCACCAAGTTTCGATACGGTAGGTTGGATGTGCTCAAGTATTGAAACACTTGAAAAGGTGACTCAAGTGCTCTTGCCTGAAACAAATGGCGAAGCTTTTGATGTATATGCGCCATCAGAAAAACCGCGCATTTTTGTGGCTAATAATTTAGTTCAGGCGTCAGAGCAAGCCACTGAAATAAAGAGCTGGTTAAATGCGTTCCCCAATGCCTCACTCACCAACGGGGAGTTTGATGTTAACGCGATGGCAACCAGCGAAACATTTCGAATACTGCAGGGCTTTGAGATTTGGCAGCAACATGGTGAATGGATTTTGGCGCATTCTCCTCAATTTGCAGACGATGTTGCGCAGCGTTTTAACTGGTGTAAAAGCCTGAGAGAAGTGCAGCAGAAAAAGGCAAAAAAACAACAACAAGTCATAATTCAGCATTTAGAGGAAATATTTGAAGCACATGAATTGATGCTTTTACCCACTACACCGGGCAGAGCACCTTTGTTGGAGCAAGGCGCTGGCGATATGGCGAATTATCGGGAAGACTTAATGGCATTAACTGCGATTGCAGGCTTAAGTGACCGCCCGCAAATCCATTTACCTTTGTTTATGATTGAAGGCGCACCTTGTGGTTTGTCTTTAATCGGCAAGCAGGGTGAAGACTTAAAGTTAGTGCAACTAGCACATCACTTAATAATAGCCAACGAATCGGCTAGGCAAAAGAAGCAAACACAATGACGACAACAACAAACTCAGCATCATTTACGTCACCGCATTTTGCTGCCACACAAGCAGGTATCGAAATACTTCAAAAAGGCGGCACAGCTATTGAGGCGATGGTAGCAGCAGCCGCGTCAATTGCTGTTAATTACCCACATATGAACGGTTTAGGCGGCGATGGTTTTTGGTTAATTAGTGAACCCGGCAAGGCGCCGGTGGCAATAAACGCAGCAGGTTGTGCAGCAAAAGCGGCCGATTTATCTTTTTATGAGGGCTTATCAAGCATACCCAGCAGTGGCCCTAAAGCGGCTTTAACAATGGCTGGTGCTGTATCGGGCTGGCAAAAAGCGCTTGAAATTAGCGCTACTTGGCAAGCGAACAAACCATTGTCGATGTTGTTGGAGAATGCCATTGCACAAGCGCATAGCGGAATCGAAGTCACCCAAAGCATGTGCGATGCCAGCAATAAAACCTTTGATAACATGTCGAGTTCGCCCGCATTTAGTCAGTTTTTGTCAAATGGTAAAGCGCTTAAAAAAGGCGAGTTGCTAAAATTACCTCTGCTCTCTAACACTTTGAAAAAACTCGTAGAGAACGGGCTTGACGATTTCTACCGAGGCGAAATTGCAAGCCAGCTCGCGAAAGACCTCATCCAAGCAGGTTCGCCCATACAGCTTCAGGATTTTCACGACCATCAAGCTGAAATAGTCAAACCCTTGAGTTTCGAAGTTAGCAAAGGAACACTTTATAACTTACCTGCACCAACCCAAGGTGTCGCTTCACTTCTTATTCTAGCGCTTTACGACGCACTTAATGAGCAAGTTACCGACGACTTGAGCCATGCGCATTTACTGATTGAGGCCACCAAGCAAGCCTTTATCAAAAGAAACCAATACCTTACTGACCCATCTAGGCTTGAAATTGATTTAGACACCCTGCTCAGTTCGGCCAGTATTAAGAAGTTGATTGATAATATATCGATGACATCTGCAGCGCCTTGGCCGCATGCCGCCATATCGGGTGATACCGTATGGATGGGCGCTTGCGACAATAATGGTTGTATGGTCAGTTATATTCAAAGCCTGTATTGGGAGTATGGTAGCGGTGTGGTGAGCCCTTCTACGGGTATTGTTTGGAACAACAGGGGCACATCATTTAGCCTAGACAAAAATAATATTCAGCAATTAAGCCCCGGTTTACAGCCATTCCATACCTTAAACCCAGCTTTTGCCGAATTAGATGACGGTAGGCGCATTGCCTATGGCACCATGGGAGGTGAAGGCCAGCCACAAACTCAGGCGGCTACATTTACTCGCTACGTTTATCAAAACATGCCATTGCAGGACGCATTTGCAAAAGGCCGCTGGCTGCTTGGGCGCACTTGGGGCGAAAATTCACATAATTTGAAACTTGAAAGCGATATAGGCAAACATATCGAAAGTGAATTAATCAAGATGGGTCATGAAGTGGTGAGCGTACCTGCAAAAAGCGAAATGATGGGGCACTCAGGCGCTGTGGTAATGCATGGTGACGGCAGTTGTGAGGCCACCACCGACCCAAGAAGTGATGGTAAAGCCATTGTGCACTCTGTAAATACTTAATAATAGGCGATGTAATGGAATTAATTTTATCTAACCTACCCACAATTGCTGCGCTTATTGCCACCGGTATTGTCGCAGGTTTATTAGCTGGCTTGTTAGGCGTAGGCGGTGGCATCGTGATAGTTCCGATATTGTATTTTTTGTTTCAAGCATTTGATGTATCTGCAGACTCTGCGATGGTCATTGCGACAGCCACCTCTTTGGCGACAATTGTGCCCACCTCGATTACTTCAATTCGTGCCCACCATAAAAAAGGTAACGTAGACTTTGGCTTATTAAAGCTTTGGGGCGGTTTTATTATTTTGGGTGTTTTAGTCGGCAGCTATTTAGTCACAAAAGTAGATGGGCAGTGGTTAACGGCTTTGTTTGGCATTATTGCGACTTTGTCGGCTTTAAATATGCTGTTTGGCAGCAAAAACGCGGTGTTTAAAGGCCTGCCAGGCAAGGCTGGCCAAGCAGGTATGGGCGGCAGTGTGGGTTTATTTAGTTCAATGGTTGGTATTGGTGGCGGTACGCTAACTGTGCCTATGTTGACCTTTTGCAACTATCCTGCACACAAGGCTGTTGGAACGGCAGCAGCAGTAGGCTTAATTATTTCTCTACCCGCCGCTATTACTATGCTGATTATTGGTGTTACACCCGATGACGCGCCGCTTGGCACCCTCGGTTTAGT
>CAZXTD010000131.1:6041-11611 GCA_964643575.1 uncultured Glaciecola sp.
TAATATGGACGCAGCAAAGCTTAAAAAAGTGTTTGCTGTTGTGTTAATGATCACCGGCATTCGCATGCTTTCACAACTTTTCTTATAGGAATTAATCATGTCTTTACTTGCCCCACCTCCTCGATTGCTCATGGGCCCAGGCCCGATTAATTGCTATCCTCGCGTACTAAATGCAATGTCGACTCAATTGGTTGGCCAATACGACCCGATAATGACCGGTTACATGAATGAAACCATGTCGCTTTACCGAAAAGTGTTTAAAACCGAGAACAAACAAACCTTTTTAATTGATGGTACCTCCCGAGCCGGTATTGAAGCGGTTTTGGTGTCGGTGGTAGAGCCCGGTGACAAAGTGTTAGTGCCTATTTTTGGGCGCTTTGGCCATTTGTTAGCTGAAATAGCAGAGCGCGCAGGCGCTAAGGTACATACGATTGAAGTGCCATGGGGTGAAGTATTTGAGCCTCAACAAATCGAAGATGCAGTGAAACAAATACGCCCTAAAGTAGTTGCCGTGGTGCAAGGTGATACCTCAACAACCATGCTACAACCCCTTGATGAAATTGGCACTATTTGTCGACGTTACGACGCTATCTTTTACTCAGATGGCACAGCTTCTATTGGTGGCAACCCGTTTGAAACCGATCTCTGGCAGCTTGATGCAGTGTCGGTAGGTTTGCAAAAATGTTTAGGCGGCCCCTCTGGCAGTGCACCGGTCACTTTTGGTGAGCGCTATTTAGATATCGTCAATAAACGCCGTCATGTAGAAGCCGGTATACGTAACAAGCAGCATATCGATGGCCAAGCATCTCGCATACGCTCCAATTATTTTGATATTCCAATGATTATGGATTATTGGGGAGAAGAGCGCCTTAATCATCATACCGAGGCATCCTCAATGTTGTATTGCGCAAGAGAATGCGCCCTACAATTATTAGACGAAGGCATCGACAATAGCATTGCCCGACATCAACGAGTGGGCGACGCTATGTTAGCAGGCGTAAAAGGCTTAAATTTAAAACCCTTTGGCGATATTAGTCACAAAATGACCAATGTGGTGGGTGTTTATATACCTGAAGGCATCGACGGTGAAGCCATTCGCCACAGCATGCTGCACGACTTTAACATTGAAATTGGCACCAGTTTTGGCCCTCTGCACGGTAAAATTTGGCGTATAGGCACAATGGGCTACAACGCCCGGCCCGATGCCGTCTATCAAACCTTGCAATCACTTGAAACAACACTTAGACGCGCAGGACACAAGTTGGCGCTAGGCGAAGGTGTTGATGCAGCTTATTCGGTATATTCGGGTGGCACTGCATGAGCACGGCCATAAGTGCAGCAGCAATTGGCGAACAAGCGCAATGGGTGATGCAAGCCTGCGATGCTTTAGGCGACATCAGCCAGTCGCCCGACTATGTGGACAGGCGCTATTTAAGCAAAGAGCATAAAGCCGCAAACACCCTAGTATCAACGTGGATGCAAGAGCGTGGCATACAAAGCTGGGAAGACGCCGTCGGCAACGTTTGGGGGCGCTTGCCAAGCAATAATCCTGACGCAAAGTCACTATTGTTTGGTAGTCATCTAGACACGGTCGTTAATGGTGGAAAATATGACGGCATGTTAGGCGTGCTCGCCCCTTTAGCGCTGGTGGGCTTGTTGGTTAAAGATAATATAGAACTCCCATTTCATATAGATATTGTTGGTTTTTGTGATGAAGAGGGTACCCGCTTTGGGTCGACCTTACTTGGCAGCAGAGCGCTTACGGGCCGTTGGCAAAGTGAATGGGCCGACTTACAAGACGCTGATGGCATTAGCTTGCGCCAAGCAATGCAGGACTTTGGCTTAAACTTTGATGCAGTTGATGAAGCTCAGCTTGCTCCTAGTGCGCTACTGTCGTATGTAGAAACACATATTGAACAAGGCCCCGTGCTTGAAGCAAACGACTTGTCGGTAGGTGTTGTCAATGCCATTGCCGGGGCCAAACGCTTGAGCATAAGCTTAAGAGGCATGGCGGGTCACGCTGGTACAGTACCAATGGCTAATCGACAGGATGCATTAGTGGGCGCAAGTGAGATGATTTTAGCCGTAGAGCAAATTGCCATTATAAACAAGGTAGTGGCTACCGTTGGTAAAATAAGCAATTCGCCCAACGCAGTTAATGTGATTTCGGGTAATTGCGAATTTAGTCTTGACGTGCGCAGCGACAACGACCAACTGCGTGACCAAGCGCTCACTGAAATAACAACAACATTTGAAGCCATAGCGGAGCGCCGCTCATTGACTCTTGATATTGCAGTAACGCATCAAGCGCCGGCTGTTTTATGCTCGCAAAATTTAATTAACCAACTTGGTGAGGCATGCCTTAGTGCTCAAGTAGCACCGCACAATACGCCGTTTCAACTGTTGTCAGGAGCCGGGCACGATGCCATGGCGATGGCTGATATTTGCGAAGTAGGCATGTTGTTTGTGCGCTGCGAAAAAGGGATTAGTCATAATCCAAGAGAAGCTATTATGGTACGTGACGTAAAAGATACACTTGCCGTGTTGAAAGAGTTTGTTGTGAATTTTAAACCTAATGACTAGTTGTCAATTGGTAATATTGAAAAGTAAAGAACGCTAATGAGATATAGCTCAACTAGCATATTTAAATAAGGATAAAACATGATAGTGCCGCGTATTTATGCCGACGAACAAGGCAATAGTATCTTTGACGATGTCAACATGCCGCTAGCCGACGGCGGGCCAATTGGCTTGTTATCGGAAAAATTCCCGGCGGGCTCGGTAATATTTCGGGAAACGCCTGCCGATTATGATTTTAAGTGGCACCCTGCGCCCGCTCGCCAACTCTTATTCATTATAAAAGGTAGTGCTGAATTCACGGTTTCAAATGGTGAAAAACGCGTTTTGGGTGCAGGCGACATATTGCTACTTGAAGATACTCACGGGCAAGGTCACTGCAGTCGGGCGCTTAATAACGAGGTGCGTCACTCAATATTTGTCACACTACCAGACGGTTTAGACAGCGTAATAGACTAGTATTACGTTCTGATAAAAGGAAGTTTCATGATAGCGGGTTTATTAAACAAAATATTTCAACTAAAAGAACATAAAACGACAATTAAAACAGAAGTCGTTGCAGGCCTCACTACCTTTGCGGCAATGTCGTACATACTCATCGTTAACCCCAGCATATTAGGCTTAAGCGGCATGCCTATTGAGGGGTTAATAACGGTAACCGCTCTGGCAGCTTGTTTGGGTACCTTGCTAATGGCTTGGCTAACCAATTATCCTATCGCACTCGCGCCGGGTATGGGCTTAAACGCGTTTTTTGCTTTCACCATTTGTATGGCACGCGAAATACCATGGGAAGCCGCTTTGGGCATTGTGTTCTACAACGGTGTCCTGTTTATGCTGTTAACCATATCGGGTGTCCGTAAAAAAATAGCCGATTCGATTCCTCCCGCCTTAAAAATTGGAGTGCAGTGCGGTATCGGTTTGTTTATCGCGTTTATAGGTTTAAAAAATGCGGGTTTAATTGTAGATAATCCGGCGACTTTTGTAGCCTTAGGTGATTTGTCGGAGCCTGCAGTATTACTTGCTTTTTTAGGCATTATTTTCACTGTGATCTTGGTTGTTAAGAAGGTCACAGGCGCTATTCTAATTTCTATTATTACTCTCACTTTTATCGGTATTGTTATTCCTACCGAAACCGGCTATCTAACGGCTACTCCAAGCTCTGTTGTAGGAATGCCTGCTCCCATAAGCGACACATTCTTTGCGATGGACTTAATTTACCCAATCGTGAACTTTGCGACCACTTGGGATCTTATTTTTGCGCTGATGTTTGTGAATATGTTCGACACCATCGGCACACTTATTGGGGTTTCTAAACGAGCCAACTTAACAGATGCACAAGGTAATTTGCCCAAAATGGGCCGCGCCATGACCGCCGACGCTGCTGCAAGTGTTGTAGGAGCAGGCCTTGGTACATCGCCGGTCACCAGCTACGTTGAGTCTGCTACAGGCGCCGCTGCTGGCGGGCGAACGGGTTTAACGGCAGTGGTAGTCGGTATTTGCTTTTTACTCGCTTTGTTTTTAACGCCGCTTATGGTGGTAATCCCGATAATGGCAACCACGCCTGCACTTGTGATGGTTGGCATATACATGATGGAATCGATTCGTAGCTTAGAGTTTGATGATATGGCCAGCGTTGCAACCGCAACAATTGCCTTGATGGCGATGCCGCTTACCTTCAGCATAAGTGAAGGTATTGCACTTGGTTTTATTACTTACGTGGGCGTTAAGCTTGGTGTAGGCGAATACCGTAAAGTCAGCACAATTACTTATATCATGGCGCTTGTGTTCTTACTGCGATATTTGTTTGATTTAAAATAAGACTAAGTGTTCGCGGTAGCCGAAAAGTGGCTTTGCCAGTGCTCAGCGATTTGCTGTCGCGTGCACACCCACACATCTTCATGAGCGTTTACATATTCAATAAAACGTTCGAGTGACTTTAAGCGCGCAGGGCGACCAATAATTCGGCAATGCAAACCTATCGATAGCATTTTGGGGTGGGTTTCCCCTTCATCGTAAAGCACATCAAATGCGTCTTTTAGGTAATGATAAAAATCCTTGCCGGTGTTAAATCCTTGCGGTGAGGCGAATCGCATGTCGTTGGTATCTAGCGTGTAAGGCACCATTAATAGTGGTTTAGAATAATGTGTATCATAATATGGCAGGTCATCAGCATACGAGTCTGCGCAGTACAAAATGTCGTCGCGTTCAGCGATAAGTGCCAAAGTATTCGGGCTTGTACGGCCAGTATACCAGCCTAAGGGTTTACTCCCTGTTAGTTTTTCGTGTAAGGCGATGGCCTCTTCAATTTGCGCACGCTCTTGGTCAATGGGCATATCTTGAAAGTGTATCCAGCGCATAGCATGACACGCAATTTCCCAGCCAGATTTAAGCATCGCTCGCACAACCTCAGGATGACGCTGCATAGCCATGGTGACGCCAAAAACCGTGACGGGTAAGTTGTATTTAGTAAACAAGCGATGCAAACGCCAAAAGCCTGCGCGGCTACCGTATTCATATAATGATTCCATGCTCATATGCCTGTCGCCGAAGGCTTGAGCCCCTATTATTTCAGATAAAAAAGTTTCTGAATGCTCGTCTCCGTGCAATACGCAGTTTTCGCCACCTTCTTCATAATTAATTACAAACTGAAGCGCGAGTTTAGCTTTTTTAGGCCAATTAGCGTATGGCGGTGTTTCACCATAACCAATCAAGTCGCGCGGGTATCTTGTATCACTCGTATTGCTCATTCATCTACCTGCACATATTCTTCGGGGATCTGTAATCCACAGCCCTTTAGGATGATATTAACAACAGCTATCGTGGCTTCCTTAAATTCTTTTTGCCTCATCGCCTTGCCTTTGAGTTGTTTGATTTGAGACGAGAAGTCGGCATAATGCTGAGTGGGCGACCAAATATGATAAAGCAGATTTTCGGGGTCTACTTTGTCCATTTTCCCTGCCTCAATCCAGCCATTGATTACATCGAGTCTGGAG
>CAZXTD010000131.1:11621-12199 GCA_964643575.1 uncultured Glaciecola sp.
ACTATGGTCTCGTTTAAACGAGTTATCGAGGTTATCTGCGCCATTGATAATCTCGATGGCAAATGCTTTTGACGAATACGGGTGCAAGCGCGATATTTCCATTTTATCAGCAATGTACCTAGCTAAGGTTTGTGACGGGCAATCGTCAACCGTTGCGTCATCAAAGCTTGAGTTCCACATGCTCAATATTGACTGCATCACAGCAGAATAGAGGGCTTTTTTAGACGAGAAATAATAAAGCACGTTGGCTTTTGGCAAACCGGCGGCGTCTGCTATTTTTTGTATCGATGCACCTTTATAGCCATTTTCAGCGAACGCTTTTAGTGCAGAGGACAAAATAATATTGCGCCTTTTTGCACCTATCCTGCCTGTCGGTTTTCTTTGCACTGTCATTAATGTAATAAGCCCTTTATATTTAATCTTGTCAAATTACTAGAAAAACCAATGGGTGTGAACTTAAACACACGCAACTAATGTACCAATTTACTGATATGAGTAAAGCAAAAGCTGACCGATCGGTCTATTTTTTGCATTGTATCTGTATATAATTGCAATTGCGCATTAGTACAGAGATACTC
>CAZXTD010000132.1:0-298 GCA_964643575.1 uncultured Glaciecola sp.
TCTTTACATCATCAATTTAAACGAGAAAATGGCTACTCTGACTTAGAAATTAGCAAAAAGCGCAGTGCTTTAGAAGACTTAATGATTTTAGATAGTATAGAACCTCACAAAGAGCGACTCAGCCATGCTGGCTTTACAGCGCAGACGACATGGTTTCAGCATTTTAACTTTATGTCTCTTTTGGCCATCAAACAATAGATTCTTATTGTTAACTACTAAGCTCAACTACAGGCGAATACATGAACTCTTCCTGGAAAAGCGATTTTTTCGCTTCAATAATCAATACACAACTCGAGGG
>CAZXTD010000132.1:308-12175 GCA_964643575.1 uncultured Glaciecola sp.
GTTACTTGTCTGAGTTTGCGAGGCTACTAAAGCAGTGGGAGCTTAACAATAAAAACAATAAAGAGTGCGTTCGCTTAGACAAACAACTCAAGCAACTTCCCTTGCTCGACATTGCGAAAAACACCTTTACTTTAGATGCTTCTGATACGGTACGCATTAATGTCACAGATGCGGAGCTAATGACTGATGGCGCTCGCGCAAAAACACAATCGGTGCTTAAACAGTTTATGCCTTGGCGAAAGGGCCCGTTTTCTTTATTTGGAATCGATATTGATACCGAGTGGCGTTCTGATTGGAAATGGAATCGGGTATTACCACATATTGGTAGTTTAGAGGAACACAAGGTTCTGGATGTAGGCTGCGGCAGTGGCTATCACTTGTTCCGTATGCATCAAGCAGGCGCAAAATATGTTGTAGGTATAGATCCAACCGCCCTATTCTTTTACCAGTTTCATTGCTTCAAGCAATATTTGAGTGACATACCTATTCATTATCTGCCGCTAGGTATTGAAGATATGCCTAGCACACAGTCGTTTGATACTGTGTTTTCGATGGGCGTGCTTTATCATCGTCATGACCCCATAAAGTTTTTAAAAGAGTTGCGCGCTCAGCTGACTGATAGTGGACAATTAGTGTTAGAAACGTTGGTAGTGGACGGCGATGTTAATACTGTTTTTGTACCTGAAGGCCGTTACGCCCAAATGCGCAATGTCTGGTTTTTGCCTAGCATCGATGCAATGATTTTATGGTTAAAACGCGTCGGCTTTAAAAATGTTGATTGCGTAGATATAGATATTACATCAACTGAAGAACAACGCAGCACACATTGGATGCCAAACCAATCATTATCAGACTTTTTAGACCCAAATGATTCAAGCCTAACAATTGAAGGCCACCCTGCTCCCAAGCGAGCAGTGTTTATCGCAAGGTAATAGTTTTCCTGAATAACCATTAGACGAACGATTAACCTCTTTTTGTCTTATTATTTTGTTCACAAAACACGCACTAAAAATATGCTGAACTTAACTTGGCATTAAAATTGAAACCTTGAGGATATTCACCATAAAATAAATCATTAGATAGCTTACATTCATGTGTTTCTTTAGGCATCTAAAACTAATTATTAAGCTATTTTATTTTATTACTATGAGCACTGAAGTGATGTAAATAGAGGGCTAAAGGAGTAAAGTTTGGGAATAGACGCAATTTTAGATGATTTTATTGCACAAGAGGTTTTACCAAGCTCTTACAAAAACTTTGCACTTAATTGGTTCATCCCTGTCGCTGAAAAAATCGCGGAGCACCACAATAGTGCAAGCAAGCCTATTCTAATCGGTCTCAACGGTGCGCAAGGTTCTGGCAAATCCACCCTTTGCGCATTGCTTTGTCAATTATTGAGTCGGCACTATGACAAGCCTTGTTTAGGCATGTCGATAGACGATTTTTATCTTGGTAAGGCGCAAAGAATTAGCAAAGCAAAGGATATACATGCTTTATTTGCGACGCGTGGTGTACCAGGCACCCACGATACAGACTTATTGCTTGAAACAATTGGCAAACTAAAGCAAGGGCAGTCCGCACTTGTTTCTCGATTTGACAAATCTTTAGATGACTTATACCCAACTGAACAGTGGCATAAAATAGATAGTGCTCACGATATTATTATATTGGAAGGATGGTGCGTTGGTATTAGCCCGCAAAATGAGGCTGATTTAAGTGAAGCTATTAATTCACTTGAGGCCGATAAAGACAAAGACGGTGTGTGGCGTGAATCAGTTAATAATGCTTTATCTGGTGCTTATGCCGAAGCTTTTGATTTAATAGACTTTCATATTATGTTGAAGTGCCCATCTTTTGAAGCTGTATATGAGTGGCGATGTGAGCAAGAACATAAGTTGATAGATAAGTTGACAACAGGCCACGTTGGTTCAGATGGAACATCAAGCTCAAAACCGCTTAATTTAGCGGGGATCATGAATGACGAGCAAATTAGCCAATTTATTCAATATTATCAACGTTTGACGATGCATGCCATGAAGACAATGCCAAGTCAGAGTGACATTGTTTTTGAACTCAACAAAGCGCGAGATATAGTGGATAGCCATTATCTATGAATAGCCAAAAGCAATCGATAATATTTACCGATTTAGATGGTACGCTAATAGACCATTACACATATAGTTTTGAGCCAGCAAAAGCGATGTTGGCAACGCTAGCAAAAAATAATATACCGGTGATACCCAATACCAGTAAAACCTTTGCTGAAGTAAAGCAGCTGGCCGCAAGAATGTTGTTAGATGGGCCAATTATTGTAGAAAATGGCTCGGGTGTATTTATACCCAAGGCCTTTGTTCACAAACATAAAATTAGTGCTGAAAAACTAGATGAATTAGATACCAACGATTCATATTATGTGAAATCATTTTCAGCTTCTCGCAAAAAATGGCTAAGCCTAATTGACAAACTTCGCCCAGATTTTGGCGATTGTTTTGAAAGCTTCGAAGATATGTCGGTATCGAGATTAATAGACGTAACTGGCTTGGGCACCGAAGGCGCAAAGCTTGCCAAACAACGCGATTATTCTGAACCGCTATTATGGTTAGCTGATCAATCACAAAAAGAGCAGTTTATTGAAAAGGCCAAAGCACATGGCGCAAGGCCTTTATTAGGCGGTCGTTTCTTACATGTGTGTGGGCACTCCAATAAAGGGGATGCCATGATATGGTTAGCAGATTGGCTGTCAGATGTTTACTTAAGCGCACCACAGAAATCGACAATACAAACGATTGCGCTGGGTGATGGTGGCAACGACATTGATATGCTTGAAAAAGCGGATATAGCATGTCGCATTGCGTCTCCTGTACACAATTTTATGAGCCTTAAGCGCAAAGACGGCGTTTTCGATAGCACGCAATTCGGCCCGCTTGGTTGGGTCGAAGTATTAAGCAAAATTTTCAACTTAAAGGAAAAATAATGGCTGATTTTCATCAAAATGGGATAGTGACTACGCTTCATAACCTCGAGCATCGTCCAATTGACGAGCTTGAGAACGAGTTACTCGGATTTGCTGATAAACGCCCAATGGGGCTTATTTTGCCTAGCTTATTTTCAGAGCTACAAGGAAAAGCCTTACCTGCCACGATTGATCATATAAAGAAAGTCCCTTACCTTAATCAAATTGTGATAGGACTTGACCGAGCTAGCAAAGCGGAATATCAGCACGCTATTGGTTTTTTTGAACGTTTGCCTCAGCATCATCGCATTCTTTGGAATGACGGCCCTCGCCTTAAAGCCTTAGATGAAGAACTACAAGCACTTGGGCTTGCGCCAAAAGAAATGGGTAAAGGCAGAAATGTCTGGTATTGCATGGGCTATATTTTAGCCTCTAACAAGGTAGAAAGCGTGGCTTTGCATGACTGTGATATTTTAACCTATGACCGCTCGCTGCTAGCCCGCTTGATTTACCCTGTTGCAAACCCTCAGTTTAACTATGAATTTTGCAAAGGTTTTTATGCTCGCGTAGCCGATGGAAAAATTAATGGCCGCGTATCTCGTTTGTTAGTAACGCCTTTACTTCGTGCGCTAAAGCACACATTAGGCGCAAATGAATACTTAGAGTTTATGGACAGCTTTAGATATCCACTAGCGGGAGAGTTTTCGTTTAGACGTGATGTATTAAACGACATTCGCATACCAAGCGATTGGGGGCTTGAGATTGGCGTACTATCTGAAATGCACCGTAATTACTCGCACAATAGGCTTTGTCAGGCCGACATAGCGCGCGTATACGACCATAAGCATCAAGATTTATCTATCAACAATGACCAAGGTGGATTATCTAAGATGTCGATTGATATCACTAAAGCTTTGTTTCGAAAGTTAGCAACTCAAGGGACCGTTTTTAGTACTGAAACATTTAGAACAATCAAGGCAACTTATTTTAGAATTGCTCTCGACTTTATCGAAACCTATCACAACGATGCGGTGATGAACGGGCTTAAGCTTGATATACACGCAGAAGAAAAAGCCGTTGAAATGTTTGCAAGAAACATAATGAAAGCCGGCAAAAATTTCTTGGATAACCCGATGGAAACACCTTTTATCCCGAGCTGGAATAGAGTTGTAAGTGCTAAGCCGGATGTACTTCAATGCTTACTAGAAGCAGTAGAAGCAGACTATGCAGAGTTTTCTGGCAAGTAGCACCTGCTGTTTATTACACTCGATAACAAAATTATATTTTTGCATGATCTTTACTAAACAAACATCAATAATTGCAGGTGATGAATAAATGGATAAGCTAAGTTATTTAAAAGAAAAAGTACTACATCACTTGCAAGGCATCTATTCTGGTTTATATGCAGAAGATGAATTAAGTGAGCTTTCTGAAAAGCTGCTAACAACAATGCGCTTGAATGACCAACATGACGTGTATCCGCCAGAGCCACACACGAATTTGTGGGACCATAAAGATGTTGTATTGATCACTTACGGCGACACAATAATAGAACCTAGTGAAGATGCATCTGAAGGCATGCTAAAGCCACCTTTACAAAGCCTGCATCAGTTTTTACATCGTTATTGCAGCAGTACCATTAATCATGTGCATATCCTACCGTTTTTTCCTTACAGCTCAGATGATGGCTTTTCAGTAATTGACTATTCTACGGTTAACCAAGCACTAGGGGACTGGGAAGATGTTACCAATATTGCAAATGAATTTGGTTTAATGGCAGACTTGGTGATCAATCACTGCAGTGCCAGAAGTGCTTGGTTCGAAAACTTTATCAAACAAAGTGGCAGTGGTAAGGATTTCTTTTATACCGTTGTAGAAGATAACTTTAGCGCTGATGATATGAACCTAGTAACTCGACCGCGCACCAGCCCTCTCCTGCGCTCTACTGATACTCAAGATGGTGAGAAACAAGTTTGGTGTACCTTTAGCCATGACCAAGTGGACTTTGATTTTACCAACACCGATGTCTTACTCGCTTTTGTCGATATTATCCGACTATATCTTGATAAAGGCACCCGTATCTTTAGACTCGACGCCATCGCTTTTCTTTGGAAGCAAATTGGCACGAACTGCATTAACCTACCAGAAACTCACGAGGTAGTAAGGTTACTTAGAACACTAATAGAACATGCCGCACCCACCGCAATCATTATTACCGAAACAAACATACCTAACAGAGAAAACCTCACTTACTTTGGCAATGCCAATGAAGCACATGCTATTTATAACTTCTCATTGCCTCCCCTATTGCTAAACACCTTGGTTACCGGCAATTGCACTTACCTTAAAAATTGGCTGATGAGCATGCCACCGGCACAAAACGGTACCTTTTATTTTAACTTTATTGCTTCTCATGACGGGATTGGATTGCGCCCTGCCGAGGGCTTATTGAGCGAAGAAGAAATAAAAGAGTTAGCAAATTGTATGCAAAAGTTTGGTGGTAAAGTATCTTGGCGCTCAACTGAAGCGGGTAACCAAAAACCCTATGAGCTTAATATAGCCTTAATCGACGCATTGCAAGGCACAACAACAGGTCCTGATGAGTTCCAGATATCTCGTTTCTTATGTGCTCACGCTATTATGTTTGGACTTGAGGGTATACCGGGCTTATACATTCATTCATTGCTAGGCACACCTAACGACTACGAAAAAGTGAGCAATACGGGGCATAACCGCTCTATTAACCGTCATCGCTGGGAATTTAAGGAGCTTATTGAAAATCTCGACGATGTGCATTCCATGCATCATCAAGTACTTACCCAAATGACCCAACTTTTAGCAGTTAGAAATGCCCAACCGGCGTTTCATCCCAATGCTACTCAGTTTACCTTGCAGTTAGGAGAACAAATCTTCGGTTTTTGGCGTCAAAGCCTAGACCGTAAACAAAGTATATTTTGTATTTCAAATATCTCTAACCAAGAGCAAAGTGTGCGGCTATCAGACATCAACCTTATCGGCATTGAGGAATGGGTAGATTTATTAGGCCAAGTAAAAATTGACACGCAATTGCAAGATATTTGTATTGCCCCATATCAAACCTTGTGGATATCCAACAAATTTTAGCTAAAAAAAAGGACCTGTTAACAAGGCCCTTTATTGTCAGCGTTAGTTAAACCTACTTTATTCGTAAGTACGTTTACGCTTTGTTTCTATGGTTTGAATGTAACCATGCCATGTCGCATAACCCAAAACGGGCATTATCACAAGGAAGGTGACAAAGAAGGTAATAAAACCTAAAAATACGCAAAACATAATCACGCATCCCCAGACAAACATTGGGAGTCTATTTCGCCATACAGCATTCATGCTTGTTAACACTGCAGTTGCTAAATCAACTTTGCGTTCAAGTAGTATAGGTTGGGTAAATGCACTGATAAAGAAAACAAGTATCGCAAAGCCCGCTCCCACAACTGTTCCGAGCGTTAAAAACGGCCATATATTTTGAAAGGTTAATTCTAGGTAAGGTGGGTACAGAGCATGTATTATACTCGCTACGCGTAACCAAAAAATCATGAGTACCATGAGCACAATACCAAAAGCCCATTCGTTGACGGCGTTGCGGGACATCGCCTTTAAAGAATGTCGTAACGACGGCTTATGTTGCTTTTCAAATTGCCAAGAAACGTCATACAAGCCCGCTGCCAAGTATGGCCCAAGCAACATAAAACATATCATTGCCGGGAATATCACCAAATACCAACCCGATGATGCCACTAAAAAACTGATTCCGATGGGGATGAGCGTAAAAATTAATCCATAAAACAAACTAATCGTTTTCGCTCTTTTAAAATCAGCTATTCCTAGGCGTATCCATTTAAAACAATCGAATTTATCGAGTTCAGAACATGGAATGACGCGTGCAATTCCGCTTGTTGTTATTGCATTATCTTCCACTTGCGGATTTTGAGGCGCTTGGTCAACTTTCTCTGACATTGTTATCTCCTTTGAGACGCTTGACTAGAAAAACGCACAAAGCTGAAAATTGGCCTTGCACATTCTTATACTATGCAAGATATGCACATAGGTCAAAATTTAAACGTGGTTTATTTGATATGGGTCAGGTTCCAGCGTATTGGGGTGTTAAAGTATTGACTTAAATAGGTATTTAAATCACTAAAACTGGTTATGTCGAGTTCGTAACCGGCATAAAGCTCAGCCACAAACTTATGACAATTCTGCTTGAACAGATTATATTCTAGCATCGAATAAAGCTGGCTTTTCACTATGTCGCACACCCCCGGGTTAGCTAAGGCTTTATTGAAAGTATCACATGCAACATATATCGTGCGACCTGAGCGATTGCCCAAAAAACGTGATGGCGATATGCACCTGATAAGGCCCTCTCCCGATAACTCGTATATATTGCCATCAACCCAGATACCGCTATGGTCGAGCACACCGTATATCCCGCAGCATACTATTGAGCCATTGCGCGGTTTGACTTTATGGTTAGTTTCTCCGGGCATAGAGTCAACCACATATTTACGTTTTAAGTACGCAGTATTTGCTTTATTACCGGCATATAAACTGACTGCAGCGGCACCTAACCACAATAACGGAGCGGGCATATCAAAATCCTCAAATGCTTAAATTCATGCGTTTTACGTCTAATACAAGATATATCGTTGTTTTAATAAATATTATTTAGTCCAAGGAGGTCTCATCCTTCGACGGGATGACGAAGGTTGAGTTTGACTTAATCCCAACAAGTATAGAACACAAAAACACCTTGTAAATCAGCAAAATGTTTCAAAACTTTACTTAACACACAAGGCACATTGGTTTACTCTTAGAGCACTACGTGTACAAGCAGTTCAAATTAGATGCAAAATATTAAACAGTCGCAAAAATTGGCTAATGTGTGTTACGACATTAGAGGTCCAATCCTCGAACATGCGAACAAAATGGAAGAAGCTGGCGAGCGCATTTTAAAGTTGAACATTGGTAACCCTGCGCCTTTTGGTTTTGAAGCCCCAGATGACATTCTTAAGGATGTTATAAAACAGCTCCCGAGTGCTCAAGGTTATAGCGATGCTCAGGGTATATACAGCGCACGCGTTGCGGTTATGCAGTACTACCAACAAAAAGGTATTAAAGATATTCGTATTAACGATGTATATCTTGGTAACGGAGTAAGTGAATTAATTACACTGGCGATGCAAGCCCTACTCGACAGTGGTGACGAAGTGCTCATCCCTGCCCCTGACTATCCGTTATGGACGGCGGCAGTCAACTTATCGTCTGGTAATGCGGTGCATTATCGTTGTGATGAACAAGCCGGTTGGTTTCCTGATATAGCCGACATCGAAAGTAAAATCAGTGCCAATACTCGTGCTATTGTGTTGATAAACCCTAATAACCCAACAGGCGCCGTTTATTCTAGAGCACTTCTGCAAGACATTGTGGATTTAGCGCGCAAACACGGACTAATTATTTTTAGTGATGAAATTTACGATAAAGTCTTATATGACCAAAACGAGCATAATTGCATAGCAGCGCTCGCGCCTGATTTGTTTTGCGTGACTTTTAGCGGCCTTTCTAAAAATTACCGAGTAGCCGGTTTTAGAGCGGGCTGGATGTTAGTCAGCGGTAATAAAAAATTAGCAGCGAGCTACATCGAGGGACTAACGATATTATCGTCTATGCGAATGTGTGCAAATGTGCCTAGCCAACATGCCATACAAACGGCCTTAGGTGGGTATCAAAGCATCAATGACCTTGTCAATGGCGATGGACGATTACTCGCTCAGCGAAATTTAGCTAGCGAAGGCTTAAATGATATAGACGGGATAAGCTGTGTTGTGCCTAAAGGCGCGATGTATTGCTTTGCCAAAGTTGATAGTAAAAAGTTTAATATCAGCAACGATCAAAACATGATCCTCGATATCTTAAAAAGTAAAAAAATACTTTTAGTGCATGGTAGCGCGTTTAACTTGTTTGAAGGGTGCTACTTTAGATTAGTATTTTTGCCTCACAAAGATGTTCTTCGGCCGGCTCTGAGCCAATTAAACGATTTTTTTACGCATTATAAACAATAGCGTTATTTAGGAAGTGTAATCATTATGTCTGACACACCAAACGATATGGGCAAAAGCATTCCAATAGACAACAAAAGTCTTAATACGAATACCGATTTACCAACGCACTTAGTCGCGATAGGTGTTTCTGCTGGTGGCCTTGCCGCACTAGAAAGCTTTTTTAATGCTGCTGAGGATGACCTTGGCTGCGCTTATATAGTAATACAACATTTATCGCCTGATTTTAAAAGCATGATGGACCAGCTTCTGTCGAAATATACCCAGATGCCAATTGTGCAAGCCGAGAGTGGCCAGAGTGTTAGAGCCAATCGCGTCTATTTAGTACCAGCAGGCAAGTTATTACGCATTGATAATGGCGCAATTGTTTTAAGCGAACTTCCTAAAGAAAACAGAATCAACCTGCCCATCAATGCCATATTCGCGAACTTAGCGCTCGACTCAAAAATTGGCATTATCGGCATTATTTTATCTGGCACAGGCTCGGATGGCTGCCGAGGCATTGTGGCTTTAAAAGAAGTCGGTGCGCTCGTTATCGCGCAAGACCCTGAAGAAGCACAGTTTAATGGTATGCCTCAAAATGCAATTGGCACAGGCGCAGTTGACTTTGTACTAAAAACAAGCGAAATGCCTGAATACATAAAAAATTATGTATCACATCCTTTAGCCAGTGCAGAGTCAGAGACATTCAAATATCACTTGTCTCAAAACACCGACGTTTTGCATAAGATACTTATCCTAATACAAGAAGAAACGGGGCTCGATTTTAAATCTTACAAAGAATCCACTGTATCACGGCGCATAAAGCATCGTATTAGTATCAACAACATGGTTTCATTGGTTGAATATTGGGAATATCTGCAAAATAATCAAGAAGAGATTGAATTTGTAAAAAATGATCTGCTTATTGGCGTGACTCGCTTTTTTCGTGATAAGGAAACATGGGCAAAACTTAAATCTGAGGCTGTGGTTCCGCTCATTAATGCGACCGCTGAAGGAGACACGATAAGAGTTTGGTCTGCGGGTTGCTCTACGGGTGAAGAGCCTTATTCACTTGCGATGCTATTTAACGCCACATTCGACGAAATGGGCGTCTACAGAAAACTTAAAGTGTTTGCCAGTGATATTGATCAGATATCTGTCACTTATGCTGGTAATGGTATTTACCCCTTAAGCATAAGCGATGAGTTACCCGAAGAGTATTTAAGTAACTACTTTGTCCAACTTAGTAGTGGAGAATATCAGGTAACTAAAAGTCTAAGATCGCAGGTTGTATTTGCTATTCATAATATGATTGAAGATCCGCCTTTTTCCAATATGGATTTAGTATCTTGCAGAAACGCCCTGATTTACTTTCAGCAACCCGCGCAACAAAAAGCAATGGCATTCTTTCATTTCTCGTTGAGAAAAGATGGCTTTTTATTGTTAGGAAGTTCTGAGTCACCAGGTAAATTTGCAAGTTACTTCCCTGCTGTTGACTCTGCCGTTCGTATATACAGCAAAAAAAGTGAAGCCCGTATTCCAATTGGACAGATTTCAGGAGAGGGCCTAAGGAAAGGTGGATACCAATTAAAAAGTATCCCGCAATTTGTCGAGCGAGTTAACAAACATATCGTCAAGCCTCGCACAAAGAATATTGGCTTAGACCAACTACATGAGCAGTTTATTCCGCCGACACTCGTGCTAAACAGTAAATTACAGCTCGTTTTTTCTTATGGTGACACTTCCCCATTCACCCAAAAATTGCAACCTGGCGAAGTGACTAATGACGTTTCTGAAATTGTGCATAAAAGCCTTGTAAGTAGCGTACTATCTGCTGCACACGAGGTAATAAGAGACGAAAGCCAAGTGTTAGTCCAAAATACATTTAAGCATCAAGAATCTACATATTCTATTTCTTGTTCTTTTTATAAAGATGAGGATATCGCAGAACGATTTATCCTATTAAGCTTTGTTAAAGATATCTCCTCGACCGATATTGCGAAAGAAGGTATTGAAGTTTACACACCAGACGAACACACTCAACAACACATTGTCGAGTTAGAAGCCGCCTATGTTGAATGTCAACGTATGTATCGAGAAGCCCTTGAAGATCTTGATTCAACAAGCGAAGAACTCCAAACTTCAAATGAAGAATTAATGGCGGCAAACGAAGAATTACAATCAACAAATGAAGAGCTGCAATCAGTTAACGAAGAACTCTATACAGTTAACTCTGAATATCAACAAAAAATAGTTGAGTTAACTGATACTAACAACGACCTTGAAAATTTACTTAACGCAACTGATTTAGGCGTTTTGTTTTTGGATGCAGACCTAAACATACGCCGGTACACAAGGCCCATTCGTAAGTTTATCAACATTATGGATTTTGACTTAGAGCGACCTTTTGAAGACCTTTCTTTTAAATTTAAAATGGATAATATCCATGACATAGTCAATAAAGTTAACAAGGAAGGGAAATCTCACTATAGCTCTATCAATTTTGAGAACACGAAAGGAATAGAAATCTCAATTAGTCCCTATTCTATAGGCAAAGACAATCAAGGTGTGGTTATTTCTATGCGAGAAAAGACCCAATAATGGAAATTTGGAACGACCGAATACAGCCTCGTCAAAGCAAGAATGATGGCGATGACCGCAGTGATTTTCAGCGGGATAAAGCCAGAGTCATGCACAGTGCCGCATTTAGGCGTTTGCAAGCCAAAACCCAAATTATGGGCGTTGGCGTCGCTGACTTTTTCCGCACGCGTTTAACTCACTCCCTAGAGGCAGCACAAATTGCCACCGGTATTTGTAGCCATATTGCTATTGTTCAG
>CAZXTD010000133.1:0-5859 GCA_964643575.1 uncultured Glaciecola sp.
TACCTAAGGCATCAAATGCAAAAAAGATAAATGTTTATGGCGGTGATCAATAACATCGTTTGCTCGTGCAGGCCTTAGCCACTTCTTTATCTCTTAACTTTTAAATGGTTAAGCCATCGACAATTAGTTGTTCTACTAAAAGCGCTATACTTTACTCATAGTCAGGCCTTTGAGCAATAGCCTTATTCATTTGTGCAAACTATATTGTATTATATGCAAATTGCATCTAAATTTTGCATAAATATGTAGCAAAAACGTAAATAAATCGACCTAAACTAGCGTTTTTATGCCCAATAACCTGCATAAACTTGGTCTTTGGCCTCATTTCCTTTACAATCACTTCGATTTATCACTAATTGTTAGACTACTAACATAAATAAAAAAATTTTATTCGTATTCAACACACTTTAGAAAACATTACCAAGGGGTTAACTTTGAAGATTACCAAACTCAGCTACGCTGTAATTACAGCATTGGGCGCTACTGCCTTAAGTACGAGTCTAATGGCGCAAACCGATGAGCAAGGGGAAAATCAAACAAGTAAGATTGAAACGATTGAAGTAACGGCGACTAAACGAGCGGAATCCATTCAAGACGTGCCAGTTACTGTCAGCGCAATAAGCGGCGACTCGCTCGAGATATTAGGCGTAGACAATTTTCAAGAATATGTAGAGTTTTTGCCCAATGTAGTATTCCAAGGTACAGGCCCTGGGCAAAACGAAATCTACATTCGCGGCGCAGCGACTTCACAAACCAACATTGCGGTTTCAACTGTACAAGCTTTGCAACCTTCTGTTGCATTTTACCTAGATGAACAACCCGTCTCTATGCAAGGCCGTAATCTAGACATTTACGCAACTGACGTTAGACGCATAGAAGTATTACCGGGGCCACAAGGCACCTTATTTGGCGCGAGTTCTCAGGCGGGTACGGTTCGACTAATTACCAACAAACCCGATTTTAATGGATTTTCTGGTGGTGTGGATATAGGCGGTAGTTTAACTAAAGGCGGCGAGATGAGTAACTCTGTCGAAGCCTACATGAATTTTACCTTATCTGATAACCTCGCCGTGCGTGTTGCGGCATATAATGATAACCAAGGCGGTTGGATTGATAACATCTTAAATGTTCCTGGCCAAGGCGGTTACATCGGCAGTGCCGTTGTCATCGATAGAATTTCTGGCGGCGTGTTAACTGACCCAGAAAATACACCCGTAGTTTCCCCACAAAATGATGCACTTGTAGAAGACGACGCTAACGACGCAACATACTCTGGTGCAAGATTTGGCTTAGCTTACGAGTTTAACGACGAATGGGACTTGCTTGTCCAGCACACCCAGCAGCAGTTATCGACCGAAGGTGTATTTGCTTACGATCCTAACTTAGCCGGCGAAACTTCTACAAACCGTTTTGTACCCGACCGCAATGAAGATACTTTTGGCTTAACTACTTGGACGCTAACCGGTCGATTAGACCAGCTTGAACTTGTGTATACCGGTGGTTTCCTTGACCGTGATATAGACTCTTTAGTCGACTACACGGGCTATACTAACGGTGGTTTATTTGCCGCTTACTACGTATGCAATCACTATGAAGCTGCTACACCAGCTGACGAAATGTGTTTAGACCCAACTAAGTTTTATTCTGAAGACACAAGCACTTCACGTGTTACCCATGAGTTTCGTATCAACACCGACGCTGATAACGTATGGCGCTTAACTGCAGGTGTGTTTTATGATTCACAAGATTTATCAACCATTGGTCGATTCAAAATCGGTAACACCGACCTTGGTTTCTTTGACAACCTAGCAAGAACAACTGTTGGCACCGAAGGTATTAACAGCGACGGTGGTCCTTTTGAGTCAGAAGTCAGTTTTATTAACGACGTAACTCATATTATTGACCAAATCGCTGTATTTGGTCAGGCCGAATACGATTTGAGCGATGATTTAACCGTTAGCTTAGGCGCGCGCTGGTATCAAATTGATGACGAATATAAAGGTTCTACGAGTACAGTTGATGTTACAAGACGCATACGCGCGTTTGGTACATTAGATCCGGCAGAATTAACAGCGGTAGGCGAAGACCCTGCATTGGTGCAGGCAGCGATAGATAGCGGCCAGCTTGATGTTTCTTTATTAGGCAGTGATGGCGTGCTTACCGTCGATGATGTGATATTCAAAGCATCAATTGACTGGAAAGCAAACGACGACCTGCTATTGTTTGCAACCTATAGTGAAGGATTTAGACCGCCGGTAACTAACCGTGTAGGCGGCGGATTAGCCACATCACAAGCAGGTGCATTTGAAGGCTTTAGAATACCAGTATATTCTGAAACAGATACTTTGAAAAACTATGAGATAGGTATGAAAGGCGATTTCTTTGACGGAATTTTGCGTTTTAACGCAACCGCCTTTATGTCAGATATTACCGACTTGCAAACCTCTCGCTTTGACCCAACTAATATCAGCTTTTTAGTATTTACTGATAACGTAGGCGACGCTGAAATAAGAGGTGTCGACGGTGACTTAACTTGGTTAGCAACTGACAACCTGATAATCGATGCGTCATTTAGCATACTCGATACCGAACTCACGCGTATTAATAGCGAAATCGCTGGTATAGCGCCTTCGGTTGGGTCTGAACTCCCCTACTCTGCGTCATTCTCTGGTAACGTAAGAGCACGTTATTTTTACGAAATGGACAATGGTTTAACTGGTTATGTTAATGGTTCAATCGTCTATACTGGCGATAGGCTCGCGAGCATGACGATGGACGCATTTGTACTTGAGGAAACAACCGAGCTTGTTTATGGTGTTGGCACGGGTCTACCTATACAACAAGAAGCAGCAGTATTCTCGGGTGTTAACTATACTGACACTGACGGAAATGCATTTAGAGGTGGCCGCTACATACAAGAAAGTTATTTCTTGGCCAATATATCTTTTGGTGTAACGAATGAAGAATGGAAAGCTGAACTGTTCATCGATAACTTGTTAGACGAAAGCGCGGTCTTACATATTGATAATCAACAGTTTACGCCTAAAGTGGTTACCAATAGACCTCGCACAGTTGGTTTTAGATTGTCCTATGACTTTTTCTAGGAATAAGGTTTAGCAATCACTGCATCAACATGCTAATTTAAAGCCTCATTTAATGAGGCTTTTTTACTTTTAAAGACACAAAATTTAGCCTGCTAGTAAAGCCATTTTCAAATAGAGCGAAGTATGTCAGATAACACCGCACAAGCCTTTGAGGCGACCTGCAGAAATATTCAAGGTTTAATACAGCAAGGCAATTTAGTCAACGCGTGTCAAGAAGCTGAATCGTTAGCAAAACAAGATTTAAGTAGCGAGCAAAGCGTCCAGATTTTATATTTACTTGCTGTTTCATATCGATTAAGAAAAAGCTTTGAAGAGGCTATTCAAACCTTAGTAAAAATAAAACAACTAAAGCCTACGCATGCCCGAATGTATCAAGAGTTAGCCTATAATTATAAAGCCTTAGGCGATGAAAAAAATGCGGCAAAACACTTTTATTTAGCAACAAAACATAACCCTGCATTACTTTCTTCTTGGCAAGCCTTACTGCCTATTTATCAGCAACAACAGCAGGCAGAAGCTAGTCGCTTATGCCAAGTACAAATAGACAATTTAAGCGCTTTGCCTCAACAAGTGCTCGCAGCCCACGACCTTATGCACGAAGGAAATTTAGCGGCAGCAGACCAAGTCGTAAGAGGATATTTGCGTGAGCATAAACACTCGCTACCTGCTCTTTTATTACTCGCAGAAATAGCCAGCAAATTAAAAGCAATCTCTGAAGCTGAATTTATATTAGAAACTTGTGTAGAGCTCGCAAATGATGATCCTGAGCCAAAATATCAACTGTTCAAAATATATAGCAAGCTTGGTAAATTCAAACTTGCCTTGGCCTTATCTGAAAAACTGGTAACACTATCACCCGCTAACCTCTTTTATAAGGTTGCCCATGCCACTGCCCTAGTTGGCGTAGGTGATATAAACAAAGCAATTGAACTATACGACCAAATAATTGCGCAAGACCAAGCCCAAAGTAACGTTTATCTGCTGCTAGGTCATGCGCATAAAACTGCAGGCAATATTGAAAAAGCAGTAGATGCTTATCGACATGCTTATATTAATGATGCCACGTGCGGTGATGCATTTTGGAGCTTAGCGAATACTAAAACTTATGCGTTTACCGAAACTGATATCAACCTTATGCAAAACGGCGTTGAGTCTTTCGAAGTTAGTACAGATGATAAGGTACACATGCATTTTGCGCTGGGTAAAGCCTTCGAAGATGGGAAAGACTTTGAAAAATCGTTTTTTCATTATTCCCAAGGAAACCAGCTAAAAAGTGAATTGCTCAAATTCTCTTCCGCTAAACATCAAGCTTTTGTCAGTCATCAAATAGAGAATTTCACTCAAACTTACGCAAACAAACTTGTAGGTAAAGGTCATTCAGATAGTGCTCCCATCTTTATTGTAGGTCTGCCAAGGGCGGGTTCTACTTTACTTGAGCAAATTTTAGCTTCACATTCTCAAGTAGACGGAACCATGGAGTTACACGAAATTCTTGGTCTTGCAGCGCGCTTAAGCAAACCCCATGCAAAATTACCTGCATACCCGACAAATTTGGCCGAACTCCCAAGTGACTTAATAGCAGAGTTTGGCAAACAATTTATAGACAACACTCAAGTATA
Source organism: uncultured Glaciecola sp. (assembly GCA_964643575.1). Taxonomy (GTDB): domain Bacteria; phylum Pseudomonadota; class Gammaproteobacteria; order Enterobacterales; family Alteromonadaceae; genus Glaciecola. The sequence continues at coordinate 4,724 of CAZXTD010000133.1, forward strand.
CAGACAAAGCGCACCGTACTTTATCGATAAAATGCCGAATAATTTCATGCACATTGGACTGATAAAGACCATACTGCCCAACGCGAAAATAATAGATGCTCGCAGAAACCCAATGGCATGTTGTTTCAGCGGATACAAACAATTGTTTGGCGAGGGTCAAGAATTTACTTACTCATTGAGTGATATTGGCATTTATTATCAGCAATATTTGCGTTTAATGGCGCATTGGCAAACCATATATCCAAACCAAATTTTGCAAGTCGATCACGAAAACATTGTTAACAACACAGAAGATGAAATTCGCAGAATTTTAGACTATTGTGGTCTAGAATTTGAGCAAGCGTGTTTGGAATTTCATAAAAATAAACGCGCTGTGAAAACACCAAGTGCAGAGCAAGTCAGACAACCCATTTACAAAGATGGCCTGGAGCAGTGGAAAAACTACGAAGCCTTTTTAGGCGAACTCTTGGAGATGTTTGAGCGATAAAAAGCCAGTTATATATCACTCTAACTGGCTTTTAAATAATGACCGCTTTGTTCCTTTACTTTCGTCTCCACAAATAATACACAGCAGGCAAAACGATAAGCGTTAACACTAAGGCACTGACCATTCCACCAACCATAGGAGCAGCAATACGGCTCATTACTTCAGAACCTGCTCCTGTGCCATATAAGACCGGTAGTAAGCCAAAAATGATGGAAGTAGATGTCATCATGACGGGTCGTATTCGCATTTCAGAACCTTCCATCACGGCATTTTTTAAGTCATTCTGATCGTAACTATTGCCCAACTCTTCAAATTTATTATCTAAATACGTAAGCATGATAATACCAATTTCTACCGCTACGCCAGCAAGCGCAATAAAGCCAACGCCCACTGCGACTGAAAAATTGAAGTTTTCCAAATATAATAACCAAATTCCACCAATTAAGGCGAAGGGTAGCGTGCCAATAATCATGGCGACTTGAGGAAAACTGCGGAAGTTGGCATATAGCAATATGATAATAATCGCCAGTGTTAGCGGCACAACATAAGTCAACTTAGCTTTTGCTCGCTCCATGTATTCATACTGACCGCTCCATGTGATTGAGTACCCTGTTGGCAGTACAACTTGTTCAGCAACAACTTCGATTGC
>CAZXTD010000133.1:5869-12107 GCA_964643575.1 uncultured Glaciecola sp.
GGTTAACATAATCGCCAACGTCGACATCTTCGATATCGATATACACCCATCCATTGGGCCTAGCATTCTCGCTTTTTATGCCTGGCGGCCCATCTACAATAGATATACTTGCAATTTGTCCAAGCTCAATATGTGCGCCCGCAGGCGTAACATACGGCAGCTTCTTGAGTTTCTCGGGCGAATTGCGATAGGCCTGCGGGAAACGTACCTGTATAGGGTAGCGCTCTAAGCCTTCAACACTGGCACTCAAGTTCATGCCTCCAACAGCGCTTGCAATAAACGATTGCACATCGGCAATGTTTAATCCGTAGCGCGCAGCTTCAAGGCGTTTGATGTCAATGTTGATATATCTGCCACCGGCCACGCGCTCTGCATAAACCGATGCGGTGCCTTCTACCTTTGACAAAACTTGCTCTATGTTTTGCCCTATTGTTTGTATTACCGCTAAATCAGGGCCTCCAATTTTAATACCTACCGGTGTTTTGATGCCTGTGGCCAACATATCAATACGGGTTTTAATAGGCATCACCCAAGCGTTGGTGAGGCCGGGAAAGTCTACTAAGCTATCGAGCTCATCTATCAAGTCTTTTGTATCTAGACCATCTCGCCACTGTGACTGTGGTTTAAGTTGAATGAATGTTTCAATCATTGTGAGTGGAGCAGGATCGGTAGCGGTTTCGGCCCTCCCAACTTTACCAAATACCGTTTCGACTTCAGGCATGGTTTTAATGAGCTTATTAGTTTGCTGCAAAATATCGCGCGCTTCACCAATCGATACCCCAGCAAAAGTCGTTGGCATGTACATCAAATCGCCTTCATCCAGTCGAGGCATAAATTCGCTACCAATCTTGTTAAGCGGCCACAAACCTATCATCAAAACAAACAAAGACAATAAAACTGTTGTTTTGGGATACGCTAAAACAACACTGAGCATTGGCCTATATGCGAGAATGAGCGCTCGATTTATTGGGTTTTTACGTTCAGGTAAAATTTTACCTCGAACAAAGTAGCCCATTAACACAGGCACTAAGGTAATGGCCAGAATGGCAGCAGCGGCCATCGCGTATGTTTTGGTATAGGCAAGTGGCGAAAACATCTTGCCCTCTTGCGCTTCTAAAGTGAAAACTGGGACAAAGCTAACGGTGATAATTAATAGACTAAAAAATAATGCAGGGCCTACTTCTGAAGCTGACTTAGCAACTATCTCCCACCGATTTTCATTATTTATTGGCGTTTTCTCAATATGCTTGTGCATATTTTCGACTAAAACAATAGCGCCGTCTATCATCGCCCCAATGGCAATAGCAATGCCGCCTAAAGACATGATGTTAGCGTTGACACCTTGAATATGCATAATAATGAACGCACTGAGAATACCAATTGGCAAGCTGATGATGGCAACGAGCGATGAGCGAACATGAAACAAAAATATAAGGCATATCAACGCCACCACACTAAATTCTGCAAGTAGCTTTTTGCTTAAATTGTTCACCGAGCGCTCTATTAATGCTGAACGGTCATACACGGTGGTGACTTGAACACCGTCAGGTAAACTAGCTTCTAGGGCACCTAATTTCGCTTTTACACCATTTATGGTCGCTTGCGCATTTTCGCCAGAGCGCATTACAACAATGCCGCCTACTGTTTCACCTTCTCCATTAAGATCGGCCAATCCACGTCGCATTTGTGGTCCTATTTCTACTTGCGCAATATCCTTTATCAACAGAGGCGTGCCTGTTTTATTGTCTCTCATTCCAAGCGGGATATTTTCTATATCTTGTTGACTAGAAATATAGCCAGTTGTACGAACCATATATTCCGCTTCAGCCATATCGACAACAGACGCACCTATTTCTTGATTGCCTTGCACAATAGCCATTTGCACGTGTGATAATGGTATGTTGTAAGCTTGTAGCTTAAGTGGATCGACCATTACTTGATATTGCTTAACCATACCGCCGATACTGGCTACTTCGGACACGCCCTGCACTGTTTGCAGTTCATACTTTAAAAACCAGTCTTGCAAGCTTCTTAGCTCGCTAATATCATTTTGACCGCTTGGGTCGCTCAATGCATACATATACACCCAGCCCACACCCGAGGCGTCGGGTCCTAGCTGAGGTTTAGCGTTGGCCGGCAGATTAGCGGTGACTTGTGATAAGTATTCAAGTACACGACTACGTGCCCAGTACAAATCGGTATTATCATCAAAAATAATATACACATAAGAATCGCCGAAGAAGGAAAAACCCCTCACCGTTTTAGCGCCGGGTACAGATAACATCGCCGTTGTAAGTGGATAAGTCACCTGGTCTTCAACGACTTGCGGCGCTTGCCCCGCAAACGATGTTTTTACAATAACCTGCACATCAGATAAGTCGGGTATGGCATCTACAGGCGTATTTTTGACTGAGTATAAACCTGCTCCTACGATTAATAGCGTGGCAAGTAAAACGAAAAAGCGGTTTTGAATAGACCAATGAATAATAGCCGAAATCATTGAGAGTCACCCATATGGGTGGCTTCGAATGTGTCGATAATGTCGCTTTTATCGGCACTGTTGTTCATCTTTTTCATATCATCCATAAAGTGAACCGTCCTCACTTGATACATTCCTGAATCAGACTTGATTATTTCTACATGGACTTCTTGCCCCACTTCAAAATCAGCAATATCAATGGCCTTACCCACCTTAAAATTCATGGACATGCCCATCATATTAAATTCATCAAGCGGCCCGTGTGTTAGGTTCACCATTGCTTGTTCTATCATTACTTCATTGACCGTCGCTTGTGTCCATGCGCTTATATTGCTGTCAATTCCCTCCTCGCTACGATCCACATCAATTGGCGCTTCGAGGCGCATAAAGTCAGAACTTATGCTGCTTTCTGAATCCAATAAAAACTGCGCCGAAGTGACAATTTCATCACCCTCATAGACACCACCTAACACCTCAAACACGTCATCAAAAACACGCCCTAATTTGATATTGACTGACTTATATTTACCATCGCCCAAAGCGAGAACGATACGCTCTGACTCACCTGTTCGAATAACTGCCTGTTTAGGAATAGCTAATATACTGTCATGACTATTGTCATCTATTGAAAACGTATCTATCGCTACGTCAACATACATACCGGGTTTTAGTGATAAATCCGAATTATTGAGAACTAGTCTTGCAGTTACGGTACGCTTGTTTTTATCGACCTCCGGATAGATATAATCGAGCGTGGCATTGATATGTTGTTGTGGTAAGTACTCATTGTAAATGACAGCCTTTTGACCAATCGTCACACGATTTGCATCACGTGCAAACACATCAGCCATAACCCATAAATGCTCAAGACTCGCGATGGCTAGCATGGTCTTGCTCGGCGTAACATAATACCCTTCTTGAATGTTTAACTGACTTACATAGCCACTTTGAGGTGCATAATAGGTAATGGTGCGCATTATTTTTCTTGATTTGCGAATGCTGTCAATCAAGCTTTGTGGCGCATTTAATGACATCAGCCTTGCTTGAGCGGCCTTGATTAATGCTCTGTTTCCTTGCTCTAAAGCAATAAGAAACTCCTCTTGTGCATTGACAAGTTCTGGAGCATAAAGTGAGTAAAGAGCATCTCCTTGTGCGATGAAATCGCCCTTACTGCGTACCCCCAATATTTCGACCCAACCCTCAACGCGAGGGTGAATATGCACAATTTTATCCTCAGCAAAAACAATTTCCCCATAAGTGTTAATTGTTGATTGAGGCGAAACCTTTTTAACGAATGCGGTTTTTACACCAAGGTTTTGTATAGTCACAGGATCAATACTGACTGTGCCCGGTGAATCTTGTGAACTGTCATCTGCATATACCGGTACAAGGTCCATTCCCATTGGAGACTTGCCGGGCTTATCGCGTTTAAAGTTTGCATCCATGGGGGCAACCCAATAGAGAGGGGCATCATTTGATATTTTGTTTTGTTCTTCCATTGAGTGACTTTGCTGCATACTTGATGTGGCTAGATAAAAGGCGCCAGTACCAAATATCAAACCAAGTGATATACCCAGAGTGAGAGTTTTCAAGGTTGACTTAGTCATGGATATTGTCCTTATTTGATGTATCGAAGACTGTATGCGTGTTTTCATGAGTCGCAGAGAAATAGTCAATGTTTGATAAAGCTTTACGCTTCGACACTTCAATGTTTAGCAACGTTAATTGAGAATCAAGCTCAGCTATTTTTGCTCTAACTACCTCAGCAAAATCGCCAGTATCATTTGTATAGGCATTAAGCGCAGCTTCTGACTGTTGTTTCATTTGAGGCAAAATTGTGCGTTGATAAATATCGAAGCGTTCAGACAGCCCTAAATAGTCCTGATAAGCGCTACTCAGGCCCGACATTAATTCGCGCACGATGAGGCGTTTCTCAGTGCGAATTGCTTCTGTCATCAATTTTGCGCCTGCTAGGTTTGCGTCTTGTCTCGTTTTTGAAAACAAAGGCACGCTCACACTTGCACCAACTGAAATAAAGTCTGAACGGCTTTCTCCATTTTGCGCATCGTCTCTAAGCGCGTAGCTTGCATTGACAGAGTATTGAGGCTTAAAAGCTTGTTTAGCCAATTCGATATCGGTTTTTGCTGCAAGTATTCGTTGTTGTGTCGCATCGATAAGAGGATGAGTTGCAATAAATTGATACAGCATTTGTTCGTCATAACGATTAATTGTCGCCATCGTATCAATGCGGCTTTCATCGATATTGGGAAGCCTCTTGGGCAAGGATGTTTGGTTGTTATAACTATTGCGCTTAACTTCATTATTAGTTGAGAATAAAAACTTAGATAGCGTAGATAGCGCAACACGCTTTCTTGAATCTAAGGAAACGAGCCGGTCATTTAACCTTATAAGCTCAAGTTCGGCCCGAATGATATCTTGTTGATTGGCTTTACCCATCGATGATGCATAACTAGCGCTAACAATATCGCCAAGTTTATCGAACAAAGGACGTGCATCATTGACTAGCTGATAGCTTGCTGATGCTTCATAAGCGTCTAACCAGAAATGAGTAATTTGGCGTGTTACTTTTAACCGCCGGTCGTCACGCAGATGCGGTTGCTCTGTGGCTTTCAGTGCTAACTTTTTCTCTTCAAGCGCGAGAGAATCCCCGCGCGGGAACATTTGTGTCGCCCCCACTTTTAGTTGGGTCATTGGCTCTTGGTCAAACGCAAAACTATTAGTTGGCATATTCAACATGCCAATACTAAAAGTAGGGTCAGGCAGTGCGCTTGCCCCTTCACTTAAGACCTTGAAGCGAGTTTGCGTTAATTCGCTTTTGATTAACCAGTCATCATTATTTAGCGCTATCTTTATTGCCTTTTGAAGCGTTAACTCATTCTGCGTTTCATCTATAGATGACTGTGCTGATAAAAGTGATGACTGAACAACAAGTGAACCTGCAAGTAACACTGTTCGTTTATTACAAAGCTTAACGTGCATCGCACTAAAAATTCGCTTTTGAAGAAATAGATGCTTAAGTTTTCTAAAAAATAAATGCATAAAACTAACTCATAGAATGAATATTCAAAATGACGATAGCTAGCAAGTCGACGCACAAAATGAGCGGCAAGATGCCAATTATGTCGTTAGAAAAGTGTCGTTTAAGACACCGCTATGAGATATTTTTAATTGGGGGACGTTTGGGTTGATGCAAAAATGGCGACAAGGGATTAAGAAGATTAAAGATGACTGGCGTCAAATTATTCTTCTGGGCTTTGTTAAGCATAGTGTCGCCCACAAACATGCTTGCTGAAACTAACGAGTTGCATTGGCAATCATCACTATTACAACAGGCGTTAGTAGCCTCGGAGTCACAACAGTCCATTTGACCACCCGAAGCGCGTGAGTCTGGCGGATTATGTTCGTTTGACATTGTCTGCGCCATATCAGTCATCATTGTGGGGGTGACATGTTCTGCACTAGCCGCCGTATTCATACCACAATCCGGCATTTGTGAAGCAAACGCAAAAGCGTTGCCTAGCTGTGAAGTCAGCAGGACAAATATTAAGACTAAGCTTTTAAGCGCGCAATATCGTTTCATCCATGCAGTATAAATCAAAATCTAAGATTCTGTAAGGTAGCTTGGTAAATGAGCGAGATATTGAAACGTAATAAAAAAAGGTGTCAGTGTTAATTTTCAAGCTGAACCTTGCAAATTAACACTGACACCTTTCTTATTTGGTGCGGAAAGCGGGACTT
>CAZXTD010000134.1:0-5045 GCA_964643575.1 uncultured Glaciecola sp.
TGTTCGTGATACTCGAATAGCTCAGTTATATGAAGGTACTAATGGCATTCAAGCGGCTGATTTAATTGGTCGCAAACTGACCCGAGATGGCGGATTAATGCTTAATGCAACGGTAGAAATGCTATCGGCCCGTATTAATGGCATGAGTAACAAAAAGCAAATGGAGCAGGCTCAAATGCTCTTACATGAGTGGCATCAAACATCATGTCAGCTACTTAGCGCTGATACATTAAATGTGGCGGGAGCTGCCACCGACTATTTGCATTACAGCGGATACGTAGTGCTAGGCATTTTATGGATGGAAATGGCCGATGCTGCAAAACGCTCGACTAACCCCAACATTAAAACGGGTAAAGCAAAAACGTGTGAGTTTTATTTAAAACGTATTTTACCGCGCAAAGACGTTCATAAATCGGTAGTGCTGAGCGCTGCAGACGATCTAATGTCGATAGACGGTAGTGAGTTTGACTACGTATAGCGATACTGCTGCAATGCTAGCGAAACAAATGCAACATAGCAATTTGTGAACAAGATAGACGCTTTGTAAACAAAACCTCAAAACTTACGTGTTACTTGGCAACAAAATGTAATTAACTTACATAAAACACGTAAACCCAACATTAAATAAAGGCCATTTTGTAATTTAATTACAGAATGGCCTTTATTTTTTTCTAACTTGCCCGATAATAGCTCCATACACACACTTTATCTTGTTTTATTACATCTTTTGGAGAAACCACATGAAATTATTATCAAGCGCATCAACTCTTGTTATCGCCACGACTTTAAGCTTTGCCAGTGCAAGTGTAATGGCGAAAAACGTGGTACTTAAACCTACTGACCAGAAATTAGCAACAGAAGTATGTATTGCTGCAGCAGACGAAGGCTTGATTGCAGCCCGCGCTCTTGTAAGAGCCAACAAGCTTAACTTTAGTACTTTTAAAGCAACTGTGAGCTGTAACGGTTTATCGCTGAGAGAGTTTGCAGAAACTTACGGTAAAAAACAAAGCGAAACCGAAATGACGGCTTCACGCATCAAGTTAGTACCTAAAAATGAAAACGTTGAATCACAACTTTGCTTAGACGCAGTAACAATGGGTGAGCAAGCGGCACGTGAAAAATACAGTATCGATGCACCTGTTATTTGTAACAACCGTGAACTAGGCGACTTTGTACGTAACTTCAGCTCGCAAACAGTGTTGGTAAGCAACACCGAAGACTAAGCTGTTAAAATAAAACCGTATTATTACAAACAAAGGCGCTCTGCATGAAGCGCCTTTTTTGCGCCCACCGGCGCTGGCAAGTCAATTTGGTTCAGAGCTTGACGCAAATCAGCCACGATGTCTTTCACCGACTCTAAGCCAACCGAGAGCCTAACTAAGCTGTCGCTAATACCGTGCTCTGCGCGCTCTTCAACCGAATAAGTACTATGGGTCATGCTGGCAGGGTGTTGTATCAAGCTCTCTGCATCGCCTAACGACACCGCGCATTGAATCATCTTAAGATTGTCAATTAACTGCTTACCTGCCGCAATACCACCTTTAACTTCAAAAGCAATCATTCCACCGTACATGTGCATTTGCTGGCTTGCTAATTGATGCTGGGGAAAGCTCTCCAAACCGGGGTACGATACCTCAACAACCTGCGGACAAGTTTGTAAAAAGTGAGCAACTTGATTAGCTGCGTGGCAATGTTGATTCATGCGTAGCTCTAGGGTTTTTATACCTCGCAAAATTAGCATAGCGGTAAAAGGAGACATACACGCGCCGGTCATGTCTTTTACACCCTCTAAACGGATTTGGTCAATCATGTCTTGTTTACCGACTATCATGCCAGCAATCAGGTCACCATGCCCGCCTAGGTATTTAGTCGCTGAATGCACCACAATATCGGCACCCAGTTCAATGGGCCGAGTAATTAGTGGTGTTGCGTAGGTATTATCGACAACGGTAAGAATGTTATTTGCTCGTGCAATATCAGACACTGCTTTTATATCAACCAAGCGCATATTTGGGTTAGCTGGCGTTTCATAATATATGACGCGCGTTTGAGCACTTATTGCATCATTAAGCACAGCCGCATCACTTAAATCTAAATGCGTGACTTTTACCCCAAATTTTGCCAAACCTTTGTGTAAAAAAGCATAAGTGCACCCATACAGGGTCTTATCAACGATGATCTCATCACCGGCTTGCAAAAGTGTCCAAAGTGTTGAGGTAATTGCGCCAATGCCTGAAGCAACGGCAAGACCCGCCTGCGCCCCTTCTAAACACGCTAAACGCTGCTCCAAAATACTCAAGGTCGGGTTTGAAATACGGCTGTATACATGCCCTTCTTGCTCACCGGCAAATCGGTCTGCTCCTTGTTGCGCGTTTTCAAAAGTATAAGTAGAAGTAAAATGAACAGGCGGATTTAACGACCCTTGATGCTCTTGTGCATTGTAAGCATGATGAATTGCTTGTGTAGCAAAGCCAAGGTCAGGATTAGAATTACGCATAAATACACTCATTAACACTGTTTAATTAGCGTTTATGATATGCCAAAGTTAGCGCAATTAGATTGCTTTTTATGCCAATTTGATTAGTATAATTAGCATCATATGCCAATAATTCAAATCTAAATGGATAAAATTGACAGAGAAATAATCCGTATCTTGCAGCATAACGCCCGCATGACTAATCAAGAACTGGCCGACAAAGTGAACTTATCACCCTCGCCATGTTTACGCAGAGTGCGCGCACTTGAGCAAAGCGGTATTATTAAGGCTTATACACTTGAGGTAGATGCCGAAGCTTATGGTCTGCCTGTTGTCGTATTTGTGACAGTGCAACTCGATAAACACACAAAAGCGGTTGTTGAGCATTTCGAGACCGAAATAAAGCAGGTTGATAAAGTCCTCGAATGTTTTGTTATGACCGGTCGGGCAGATTATTTACTCAAGGTTGTGGTAAAAGACCTACACGACTATGAAGATTTTGTGCGCCATAGTTTGCATGCTATTGGTTGTATTGCTTCTATAGATAGCAGCTTTGCCTATTGTATGGTCTAGATAACCTCGGTGCTACCCTATACACCTAATTAAATTGCCGCTATATCGACTTTTGCCAAAACATAGCATCGCCTAAATCAGGATTGAGCTGATAGGCGCTAAACCCCGATTTTTCGTAGGCCCTAATCGCCGACTTGTTCCCGGCAAGGACTTCCAGTGTGAGTTTGGTGCAGCCAATGCTACTTGCAAACTCTTCAATTCCCTTTAACAAAAACTGGCTAAGGTCTTTTCCTCTGGCTTGGGGCACAATCGCAAAGTCGTGAATATTCATCACGCCTTTTGCTGAAAACGTTGAGAAACTCTCAATACAATTGCTAAAACCAAGCGGTGTATCCTCTTCATACACTATAAATGAATGCATAAAGTCGCGAGCAGCCAAAGCCTCTGGCAGCGTCTTGAGTGTATTTTCATCAATTGCACCGCCGCCGCCCATAGGATCAAGCGCGTACATTTGTAACAAGTCGAGAAGCTGGGCAACTTGCTCTGAGTCCTGATAGTTTACTTTTTTGAGGCGTAAATTGAGCATGTTTTTCCTGTTTAGTATTTTGCGTTCTATAGTTCTTATCTCTACCTGCAATATTAGCAGACTTAGCATAGAGTATGCATTAGGACGATCTGTCCTAGCCAAAAGTAACGCACCTATACTACAAATCAATCAAGACAAGAATGAGGCCATAAAATGAGATTTTCATAAAAGGCTGCAACTGAACACTTTTTGTACTATACTTGCCGTGAATCTGTACACATTTAGATACGGCTAAATGAAGTCTGTTCGTGTATTGGTTGAGGCTTGCGCTGAGCTTAAACGACCAACAATCGGTATATTAAGTATGCTGATGCGAATCAAAGCTGTAATGATAGTTAGCACATATAAAATATAAAAAATTGTTGTGAATAACAAAATGGCTGTCGCAATTCATGAAAATATTTTTGATCAATGAAAACAAAAAAGAACTCGATTGGGTCACTTCTGCCTTAAAGATGTCATCAAAAGTGGCATCGGTGAGCTGTTATGACAAAGCAACCGAACTCGAAATTGAAGACACAAGCTTTTATTCCGCTTTTATTATCGTCAGTCAAGACCAGTTTTTGAGCCTTAGACGCCAATTATCAAAACACTATTCTGCAAAAGATTTGCCTTGCCCTATTTTAATACTATCTGATTCATTCAATAGTTTTGACGTTAGCGGCTACGCAAACCTGACTATCGATGCTTTTCCACTTCATTCGGTAACCCCACAAATACTTGAGTATTTGTTGCTCACCTTGCGCCGAGACTTCCGTAAAGACTTGCGCCTAAAAAAACTCGCCCATTACGATGCTCTTACAGGCGCTACAAACCGCTACTTGTTTACTGACCGAGTAAAGCAAGCAATTGCTCGGGTGAAACGGGTAAAAGAAAGTCTATCCTTTATGTATTTTGATTTAGATAAATTTAAATTAATTAATGATAAGTATGGTCATAATTTAGGCGACGATTATCTAAAAATGTTTGTGGATATCGTGGCTGATTGCATTCGTGACACCGACACTTTCGGACGCTTAGGCGGTGACGAATTTGGCTTGCTACTGCCAAAAACAAGCTATGATGATGCCGAATTAATGGCAAAACGTATTATTAAGGCATTAGGCAGGGCTCGCACCATTCAAGGTCACAAGCTGTCTATCAAAACATCTATTGGCATTGTTATCATCGAAGAAGATGATAACGTAGAAAAGCTTAATTATAAAACCTTAACAGGCTATGCAGACAAAGCCGTTTTTGAAGCTAAAAAAGTAGGCACAAATAAGTTTTGCGTATACAACAACGCAGAATTTGCATAGCATACTTCCTACCACTATTTAGCTTACTAACCGCTGCTGAGGTAACATGGCCGATCAGCCCCTCCCCGACTTAATTGAAGAAGTTGTTGCGTGTGAAAATCTAAGCGACGACAGTGCTATAGCCAGTACGATTGCCGCAACCGATGCTGAAGATCTCGCCCTTTTACTCGAA
>CAZXTD010000134.1:5055-8450 GCA_964643575.1 uncultured Glaciecola sp.
ATACTAAGAAGCTAGATGTTTTGGTAGAGATGCGGGGCGACCCACGTTCTACCGTTATTGAATCAACCCCCACAGAAGAATGGGAAGCTATTTTCCAAGATGTTGACTCTGAGCAACTACTCGAAATTTCAGATACCTTGCCGAACAAGTTGGTTGACCTTGCTTTGTCGACAATGGGAAAGCAACAGAGACAGTTTTTCCAAGATGCAAGCCAATATAAAGATGAACAAATAGGTCATTGGCTCAATCATGACTTACTGGTTTTACCTTTAAACGCCAAGGTAAGAGATGGGTTGCGTTTATTGCGCAGAGACTTACCTGATGCCACCGAGAGCATCTTTTTACTCAACCGCGCCGGGCAGTTTTCTAGCGCAGTTAAACTTAGCAGTTTATTTGGCGCACCCGAACACGTGCCTTTGGTCGACTTGGCCGAAGAATACATAGAGGTCATTAAAGCTGACAAAGACGCCGTGCAAGCATCTCGCGAAGTGCAAAATAGCGGTTACATCTCGTTGCCTGTGGTTGACGATAATAACAAATTATTGGGGCGCGTAGATATCGTCACCGCCTGTGAGTTAGTTAACGAAGACTATGAGCGCCAAGTCATGTCGTCGGCAGGTATGGACGAAAACGAAGATCTATTCTCGTCGGTAGGTTTGAGTGCCCGCAAGCGGGCTGTGTGGTTAGGCATTAATCTACTCACTGCCTTTTTAGCTTCTTGGTTTATTGGTTTGTTTGAAGCAACCCTGCAAGAAGTGGTTGCACTCGCTGTATTAATGCCAGTGGTGGCGAGTATGGGCGGTATTGCGGGTAGCCAAACGCTTACCTTAATTGTGCGTGGTTTGGCCCTAGGACAAGTTACCAAAAGCAACCGCAGAGCGCTTTTAGATAAAGAACTTAAAGTGGGTGTATTAAACGGCTTTATTTGGGCTATTGTGGTGGGGATGATTGCCTATTTCTGGTTTGATAGCAGCTTATTAGGTGCGGTGATTGCTGTGGCCATATTACTTAATATTATATCAGCAGCTGTAACCGGCGTTTTGTTGCCTGTGGTATTGTCTAAACTTAAGATAGACCCAGCGCTGTCGGGCTCAGTTATTCTGACTACGGTTACCGACATAGTCGGCTTTGTCGCATTTTTAGGCTTAGGCAGTTTGTTTTTGTTGTAAGCTGAAACTATCATAGTTATTCCATAAAAAAGCCGCCAATGAAAAACATTGGCGGCTTAAAATTATGCCGTGTTAACTACACTAATTAACGTGTACGTGGGCGGCTAATGTAGAGCCTAAACCACACGCGCATGTCGCTTCGATCAATAATGCCATCGTCATTTAAGTCAGCTGTTTCAAGGAATCTTGAACTGCCTTCTGTCACGCCGCGAAGCAAAAAGATAGTGAAGTAATCACGAAAATCTAGCTTACCGTTACCGTTTACATCGCCAAACAGCAATTCGCGCTCAAATTGCAAGCCAACAATAATTGGGTCGTGGTCAGAAGAACGGTACGCTGACTCATCAATAAATTCTGCTGGTTTTGGTGTGCTACCTGGCGGAATAAACTCATTGTAGTCAAATACCGAGACTTCATCTGCATTGATATGCCACTCAGCTACGTCTTGCACTAAGGCAAGTGCTTCGGCGTTTGCCATGGCATAGTCTAGCGATCCAAACTCATTTCTAAAGGTGTAGCTATACGCCATAGGACCATTAAACTCACGCGCTAAGTCGGTGAAACCTGCACCGTTTAGCGTGGTGATAGGGTCTTCTTGACCGTATGCGTTTAAGTCGCCAACAATCATTACAGGCTCACCGCTAAAGGTGGCTTCTAACCAAACGTGTAGTGCTTGCGCTGCACGCGTACGAGTGCGATTACAATTGCCTTGGCCTGTGCTTGGATCGTCATCGCCTTCGCCGCAACTACTGCCTTTCGACTTAAGGTGGTTAACGTTTAGCACGAAGGTGCTGTCGGTTTCGAGTACCGTAAATTGCTGAGCAAACGAAGGTCTGTTGCGGTTGGTATCAAACAAGGGGCCTTCTTCATCTACAATTGAGTTAGACGAGTCGAGCACTTGCAGAGCGCCATCTGGCGAGACAATATCGTTGCGGTAAATAATACCGTTAGAGATTTGGTCTGTGCCTTGTTGCTCACCTGCACTTACATAGCTCATTAAGTCGGCACCGTACATCGCATTTAATGCATCCACTAACTGCGCTATTGCGCTTTCGGGTCCAAAGCCATCGTTCTCAATTTCCATTAAGCCAATAACATGTGCGTCCATTTCAAATAGTGCTTGTACTATTTTCTCTTGTTGTAGCTGATACTCAGCAAACGTATCGGCACCGCGTGAAGTTGGGAAGCCTTCACCCATGCCATCGCCATTAAACAAGTTAAGCACATTAAAGCTTGCGACTTTCACATTACCATTTACCACAGGCGGTGCGGGGCGCGTTTCTAACTGATACGACAAGCCATTAACCGGACGCAATCGGTAGTAACTAAAGGCGTAGTCCATCACGTATTCTGAACTAAACACTAAAGACCCTGTGCGCAGCGGGTTAACAGGCGATAAATCACCAAAGTTTTCAATTGGTAAGTTACTGCCGTTAAAGCCATCATCTAAAATAAACTGATTACGGGCGTTTTCTTCAGCTAGGGCAATTGCTTCGTCAGAGCCAGGCAAGTAAAGGTGAGTTGGGTTAAACAAGCGCTGGCTTGCCACTACCACTTCACCAAAACGAGCGTACGAACGCGAACCCGTTACAACGAAGTCATCGGTATTCACCACTAGCATGTTTTCTAATGCTTCGAGGTCTTGGTCGGCTTCAAGAGGCAAGTTAAACGTAGTTGCGCTTACCGAGCCTTGGCCACAAATGGGTGCAATTTCGTTAGCCACAATTTGCGTTTTACCAAATTGCTCACCGGCAATACCTTTAACACGCACCACATCACCTACGAATAAGCTTAGTGAGGTATCGGCTAATTCAACGAATACCGCTTCTGAGGTGGCAGGGTCTGCGTCTTGGTCTGCGTCTTCTTCTTGCATAAAGAACCCGCCTAGCAAGCCTTCTGCGTCACCTACGCTAACAAAGGTCACAACACCTTCAACTACGACTTCTTCACCAAATAGAGGTGTTGATGCTGCGCTACCTTGCACTTCACTGATGAAGGTCGCCGCTTCGAAACACTGACCAATTGATAACACTGGACCACCTGTGTCTAAACCAGGGTAGCTACCTAAGTCGCTGCTATCGTTGTTTGCAAAACCATCCCATTCAAGTGCAGGGTCAAAAGCATCGTCTGGGTTTGTATCGCCTGCCGTTACACCTTCTTTACGACGAATAGTATTGTCTTTTGTACTAACAAGGCCTGTGCCCCACTGGCTGCCCGGGTCAAACC
>CAZXTD010000134.1:8460-11127 GCA_964643575.1 uncultured Glaciecola sp.
AACCCAATTTGGCCAATCACATCGATGGTTTCGCCTGCAGAATTAACTAGCACGACTGCGTCGTCGCCATTAAATTGAATTGCGCCAGACTCTTGGTCGGCAACGGCTAAAATTTCTGCAG
Source organism: uncultured Glaciecola sp. (assembly GCA_964643575.1). GTDB lineage: Bacteria > Pseudomonadota > Gammaproteobacteria > Enterobacterales > Alteromonadaceae > Glaciecola. The sequence continues at coordinate 8,582 of CAZXTD010000134.1, forward strand.
ATGCGCTGCTATGAGCAAGAACAAACACACTGTTGTTGGCCAGAGTACCTTCGAGGTCGATAGTGTAACCAGCAGACGCACCACCATTTTGATAGCCCACAATGCTATATTCAGACATATCAATATCGCGGCCTGTGATGTTCACTATTTCAATAGCTTTGTTGAAGCTACTGCCTTCAATGTATTCTGAAATAAACACATCGCGCTGTGCCAACACAAATGAACCTAGGCCAATAACAGAACCTTCACTCACGCCATCGAGTGCGTCACGACCTGCGTAGGTCCAGCTGTTCACATCAAAGCTGCCAGTTGCGCTGGTGTTGTCAACTCGCTTGGCATAACTGTCTGAATAATCCCAAGGTTCAAAATCGCCGTTTACGTCTTGTACGCCGTAAACATCAACCACTTCACCTTGGCAGAATAGCTCTACCGCGTCATCGCCATTTATGCCCATTGCGCCCGACGTATAGTTTGGCGCAAATCCAAAGTAAGCACTAAAGCCATCGGTTTCGCTAGCAACATAAATAAAGTCACCTGCTGAATAAGCATCAGCCTCAAAGGTAAACTCTTGACCGTCAGTGCCACCACCATTATTCGCACTGCCAATACCACAAACGCTTAGGTCAGCAATATCTTGAGTGACAAAAATTTCAACGCCTTTGGGTAAACCGCCACTTAAAGAACCATCAAATATGCTAGATAGCACTAAAGGAGAGCCGTTGCTCGCAGGCGGATCAACTGGGTCTTCAGGATCTGTCGGGTCAGTAGGGTCTTCTGGGTCGGTAGGGTCCTCAGGGTCAACCACTTGGTCGCAAGTACCGACAGGATAAATAATATCTACCCAAGCAGCATTATCGACATAAGGGTTGCGGTTACCTTGATACTGATAGATTTTGTCGTGACGGTCTAATTCAGTTTGGTCAACTGGATCTGCGTTATGCCACTCAATCAAGCGGCATAATTTACCTAGCGCAGGCTCGCCAACTGAAGTTAAACGGTCGAGTAACACTAAATCAGGGACATCATCGCCACTTGCACCTTCGTAGCGAGTGTCCATGTACATCATTTGACGGGCAATATCACCTTTCACTTCGTCACGAGGTTCAAACGAATCACCATCAACGCGTGAGCCTGGGGCCTCGCCAATGGGATTGTCGCTATTATCGAAATCTAAATTACCGCGAGTGCTGTTAACTGAAATATCAGACGGACGTAAGTGATGGATATCGGTATAAGCATCTTGTGATTGTGAAGGGAAACCATGGCTTTTAGGCCACGAGTGCTCGCGATTCCAGTTATCAGGATTGGTGCTTGCATCACCGCTGCCGTTGCTAAATTTAGCAATAGAACGACCTGAGTAAATCAAAATAACGTTATCAGGATTACTGGGGTCTTCATCAGTTGCTGTCAGTGCACTCCATACTTCAGCGTATGTTAAGTTCACTTGATTTTCGCTAGCACGTTCACTAAGCAGAGTCTTTAACTGGGCACGCTGTGCGTCGGTGGGCTCTGCTGGTAGGCTTGCTACATAATCATTGACCGCTGTATAAAACGCAGCTGAATCAAAAGTATCAGGGTCTGCTACGGGTGATAAATCAGGACAATTAACACAGGGGTTGGTGAGTACGCCGTCGCCTGGGTCTGTCGGATCTTCTGGGTCGGTAGGGTCTTCTGGGTCAACTGGGCTTGAGTCAGTGGTGTGCGAACCCAAGTTGTCGGTAGTATCTTGAGCAAAGAATAACCAATCATTGCTAGGTTCAAAGGCGTCATCGCCATTTGCATCGCCTACGGTAACATCGGGTTTACGCACTAAAGTATGGTTTTGTGTCGTATCACCGTTGCCGCCCCAAAAACTACCTGGGTCTACGCCAATTTGGCCAAATACGTCAATAACGGTACCCGCATCGTTAAGCAATGCAACTGCATCATCACCATTGAAGTTAACGCTGCCTGTTGTTTGGTTAGCTTGGGCAAGAATCGCATCGTTTGCACTGGAGTTGGCAACAACATATACACCGTTAGGTGCCAAGCTGCCGCTAAGGCTTATTGTGGTGCCTGCACTTGAGCTGCCGTTATAGTAAAGTTGAATGGTGTAGTTATCGAGGGAAACGCTAGTGTCACCTGAATTATATATTTCGAGGGCTTTGTTATTGCTACTGCCTTCTATATATTCAGAAATAAACACATCCGCATTTACGTAACTAGCCGAAGCCGCAAGGCCTCCTGCCAGCAACATAGATACTATCAATGATTGCTTCATGGTCTGTCCATTTTGTTATTAGAATTAAAAAACCATACCAAAGTACAGGTTGATTATTAATCTTATGTGACAAATTTTTGACGGTCTAGTCTTAATTGTCGAAGAGTGTTGTCCTGAATGGTCTATTTCATGATTTATTTATTGAATATCAATACTTTATAAGAATAAAAAAAGGACAAAATGCTGGAAGCAATTTGTCCTTTTTGTTTAACAACACTCGCCATAATGCCTGTTGAATAAATATTGAGCACTTCAGCTAGATGCTTGTCAGCCTTTAGAAGTGCTC
>CAZXTD010000134.1:11137-12102 GCA_964643575.1 uncultured Glaciecola sp.
GTATTAAGATAGTTCATATCTTTAATATGCACTTCTTCTTGTTTGAGCACTGCTCCAGCGGAATCAACTAAGGTATATTCAAACTTCATTCGCGGAATATCGATATCCCGCATTATTCGAATATTGTCGTGAGTCGCTACCAATCCGGAAAAAGACCCAGGCTCTACACGCCCTGCTAAGTCAACATCGGTCACTTTCATTTTAAGGTGTTGGCCTTCGGGCAACTCTTCTGCTAGCTCAGCAAGGTGCTCTTCTAAGGTACTAAATACATGTTTACGAAAACGTTCTGTAGAAAAGTTTCGGTCGCGTAGGTCAGTGTATTTTTTGGGTTCTACCCATTCCACCTCTACTCGTGAATCATTCTCTGAGGTGTCCTCTGCTTTTTTCTCAAAAGCTTGAACACTTGTAATTGCAAAGGCTAACAAACAAGCTAAAGCCAGTTTTTGTTTACGAAATAATGTAATGTGAGTCATAAAATATCCCCGTGTTTGCGTTACTGTCAAACATCTATACGCTATTAAGAGTACAGAAGTTGCTCAATAGTTCAATACTTCACAAATGAACATAAAGTAATGATTATTGCAATCAGTGTTGTCTTTAGTAGTTTTTCGGCGAGGCTATAATTTGCGCGCCGTGACTTGCTTTACTAATATCTCCCACCATATAAAATATAAGTGATAAAATCTTTGCGTTCTTACAAACACAAAGGTATAAATTTTAAGGATTTGCCGAATGATCACATTGCCAAAAGGCTGCCCGATAACACTGACTCTGTTGGCCGTTAATATTGTTTTTTTCGCCTCACAGTTTGGCACTCAAGACATGCTAACCAACGCAGGCATTTTATATGGGCCTTTGGTTGTCGACGGTCAATACTGGCGAATTATCAGCTCTGGCTTTTTACATGGCAGCATAATCCACATTGGCTTTAACATGTTTTTGCTTTATATGATGGGGCCGCAGTT
>CAZXTD010000135.1:0-12092 GCA_964643575.1 uncultured Glaciecola sp.
GGTCGTGCTCTACCAACTGAGCTATTCCCGCAAAATGGACGCGCATTATAAAAAAAATACAGACATGCGCAAGTGTTTTTTGAAATAAATTTAAATTTTAAATACCGTTTCACGGTAATACTTCATCTCATCAATACTTTCGATAATATCGTCGAGCGCTAAATGTACGCCTTTCTTTTTAAATCCTGACGCAATCTCAGGTTGCCAACGCTTAACGAGCTCTTTGATAGTGCTAACATCTACGTTCCTATAGTGAAAATAAGCCTCTAAGCTTGGCATGTATTTCACCAAAAAACGCCTGTCTTGCCCAATGGTGTTGCCACATAAGGGTGACTTACCGGCTGGCACGTAGTCTTCTAAAAATGCAATTGTTTGTTTACTGGCCTCTTCTAATCCGATATTGCTGTCTTTACAACGCTGAGTTAACCCGGTCGCACCATGGGTTTTGACGCACCACTCATCCATATTGTCTAAGATCTCATCACTCTGATGAACCGCAATAACAGGACCTTGAGCTAATATATTCAGCTCTTTATCAGTGACTATTGTGGCTATCTCTAGTACATAGCAGGTTTCAGGGTCAAGCCCTGTCATTTCCATGTCTATCCATACAAGATTTTGTTCATTAAATGACATTAATACTCCCCGCCAACGCGTTTTTATCTCAGCCTTTTTATTTGGGCTTTTCATTTTTAATGGCAGTAGCGAACGCAAAGTTGATTGCAAGCTTGTGCTGAAAGCTCTTGGTGATAACTCTTGTTACTAGCGCTTGGTTAAAGCCACGCTCTGCATGTCTGTTTATGTCTTTGTGTAACATATCAAAGTAACATGATAGTCTAAAAGGGTAAATTTCAAAACAGTGGTTACCTTTGTAAGTGGCTAAAAAACCCAAATTATCTAAAAACCAACAGCGTCAAGTCGCAAAAAATAGAGACCGACGTTTAAAGAATCAACAAAAAGACTTACCCGATACCGCTAATACGCATTTGGGAGACCCGCTCGACGGCCGCGTGATAAGCCGCTTTGGTAAACAAGCAATTGTTGAGACAGCCGACGCACAGCGCACTTTGCATAAATGTTACATCCGGCGTACCATCAAATCGGTCGTATGTGGTGATAAGGTGGTATTTCGGCCAAGTTTGAGCGAAGAAGACCGCGACCGTGGCATAATTGAGGCTGTACTAGATCGCAAGAGCACATTATCGCGGCCTGATTATTATGATGGCATTAAGCCAATTGCTGCCAATATCGATCAAATTGTTGTGGTGAGTTCAATTGTTCCGGCATTTTCGACCCATATTATCGACCGCTACCTGGTTGCATGTGAGCATGCACAAATAACACCGATTATTGTCATCAATAAAATCGAACTGCTCGACCCTAAAAACCAAGCCGAGCTCGATAATGCCGTCAAGGTTTATACCGATATTTCGTACGAGGTCGTTCTGGCGAGCTGTAAAACACAAACTGGCCTAGATGAGCTATCAACTAAGCTCATTGATAAGGTAAATGTCTTGGTTGGGCAAAGCGGTGTTGGTAAATCGAGTCTTGTTAATCAATTATTACCAAATTCAGAAGAAATCGTCGGAGAAGTGTCAGAAAATTCTGGTCTTGGTACCCATACCACCACCGCTGCAAAACTTATTCCCTTCAATTTAGGCGGAGAGCTTATCGATTCTCCGGGCGTAAGAGAGTTTGGCCTATGGCATTTACCTGTAGAAGACATCACCCAAGGTTTTGTTGAATTTAGACCCTACTTGGGCGGCTGCAAATTTTCTGATTGTACGCACCGCAATGACCCTGGCTGTTTGATAAAACAAGCGGTCGAAAAGAATGAAATCAATGCTTCGCGTTATCAAAGCTATTTAAAAATTGTCGATTCTCTGTCGCAAAATCGTCCTGCTTATATTAAAGAGTAATCAAGCATAAAGGAAAGGTAGTACCTATTGATAGCTTTACGTTACAATACGAAGGTATTCATTTGGAGATTTATTTGTGATTGATTGGCTAAAAGTGCGTCTACAATACTTGCTACCAAAACACTTGCTTTCTAGGCTAGTAGGTAAATTTGCTGCAGCCCAAGCTGGCGCGCTTACTCAAATTCTTATCAAGTTGTTCATTAAAGCGTTCAAGATAAACATGCAAGAAGCGTTTTACGAGCAAGCTAGTGCTTATAAAAGCTTTAACGAATTTTTCACTCGCCCTCTGAAAGACGGTATCCGCCCGATAAATGATGATAAAAATATACTTTGTCACCCTGTAGATGGCGCAGTGAGCCAGTTTGGCGACATTATAGGCGACAAGGTGTTTCAGGCAAAAGGCCACGACTATAGCCTAACTACTTTGCTTGGCGGTAAACCTGAATTAGCCGAAACGTTTAAGGGTGGTAAATTCGCAACGATATATTTAGCCCCGAGCGACTATCACCGCATTCATATGCCGCTTAACGGCACACTCACCGACACCTTGCACGTTCCCGGTGAATTATTCTCAGTTAATCCGCTGACTGCGGCTAATGTTCCTGGCCTCTTTGCTCGCAACGAAAGAGTTGTAGCCCTTTTTGATACTGAAGTCGGAAAAGTTGCAATGGTACTAGTCGGCGCAACTATCGTTGCCAGTATAGAAACTGTTTGGGCGGGTAATATCACGCCACCTGCTGGTAAATATGTGCAACATTGGCAACATCAAACTGAAGAAGTCAAGCTAGCTAAAGGCGAAGAAATGGGACGCTTTAAATTAGGCTCTACCGTTGTGTTGTGCTTTGAACCAAACAAAATTGAGTTTGAAGACTTATCTCCCGGCGCGATTACTCGTTTAGGCGAAGCCCTCGCAAAAAAGCTTTAGTTCAAAGATAGCTCTCTCTTTGCATTCATAGGAATAGCGTTTGACGCCTGTAAAACGTAGTCTCGTTAATTTACATATTACGGTCATGCTGCTAGGTGGCACTGCGCTGTTTTCACAGCTCATACCACTGTCAGCTTTAGATATAACTTTTGGCCGCTCATTACCGGCTTTTTTGATGTTATTTCTTTTTGTCAAACTAAGTGGGGAATCGTTAAAGCTAAATAGTACGAAGGATTACTTAACAGGCATTGGCCTTGGCATAATAATGGCTGTGCACTGGGTCACCTATTTTGCATCAATGCAATATGCGGGTGTATCTGTAGGAATAATCGCTTTATTTACATTTCCTGTTATAACTGTGTTACTCGAGCCCTTTTTTGAAAAATTCAAGATTTGTTGGCAAGACATTGTTAGCGCGGCTGCAGTACTTTTCGGCATTTGGCTAATAGTACCAAGTGTATCCTTATCAAATGATGTCACCCTTGGCGTTATTATTGGTATATTTTCTGCTTTTTTGTACGCCATTAGAAACCTAATGCACCGCAAGTATTTTTCACATTACTCAGGTGCAAAAGCTATGGCCTACCAAATCATGGTCATTTGCCCGTGCTTGATACTTTTTGTATCAGATGATTTTGTCGGCATGAGCTGGCAAACGGCAGGTATGCTTTTTCTTTTGGGTACAGTTTTCACCGCGCTTCCTCATGCAATGGTCGCAAGCGCCTTACAGCATTTGCGCGCCAAAACCTTTTCTTTGGTGGCATGCATGCAACCCTTTTATGGTGTGATATTTGCGATTGTCTTGCTCAATGAAGCACCCACGTGGCAAACCTTAATTGGCGGCATGATTGTTGTTTCAGCCGCGGTTTATGAAACGATAAAAACGCAGCGCAACGAAAAATGCCCAATGCAAAATGCTCAAGGGCGAGACTAATATGAAAATAATTGCACACAGAGGCGTAAGCGCCTACTATCACGAAAATACGCTACTGGCCTTTCAAAAAGCACTTGAGCTGGGGGTTTATGCAATAGAAGTGGATTTGCCCCAAGTTGAGGACCAATTCGCTATTTTTCACGACTTTGAGCTTGACCGACTAGCAAATACGCGAGCAGACCTAGCCGACCTGAGCCTTCGAGAGTTAGCGGATGTTCGCTTAGAGGGAGGCCTTAAAATACCGCTATTACCTGAGCTATTTGATTTAGTCCAAGGTAAGACGGTGTTAAATTTAGAGTTAAAGTACGTCAAGCATCCACAGGATCTTATTGCACAGGTCAGTCATTATATTGACCAATTTAATGGCGAGGTAGTAATTAGCTCTTTTAATCATCCGCTGTTGTTACAAATTCAAGCCCTACTTCGAAATGCAGGTTTGCATCAAAATATTAAAATTGCAGCTTTAGTGGGACACTTACCGATTGATAATGCTCACTACGCAAGGAGCCTAGGTGCTGATATCGCAGCAATTGATGCCGCGCTGGTAACAAAAGATTTTGTTGAACATGCCCACCAACAAAATATGCAGGTTTGGTGTTACACAGTCAATTATGAAAAAGGATTTAGAAATTTAAAAACCATGGGAGTTGACGCAGTATTTAGTAACGATCCTGCTTTAATGGCGAGCCTGTTGACCGATTAACACTGCGCTTTTTTATTTAACTTAGCACGTCTCACATTTCTTGCACTTTTTACATAAGCGCAAGTTTGCTAAGTGAGCGCCAATAATAAACACAGCACCAAGTGCCACTACGAAGGGCTCATAGGACTCACCAAACATGTGCTTATTCCAATAAATTAAGCCGCCTAAGGTGAGTGAGTAAATAGGGTAGAGCTGGCGGTGATATTGGTGAAAACCGATAAATAAGGCTGCGAAACCCACCAATATCGAAAATGACAGGATGGTTCTCTCAAACCACTGAGAAGCAACAAAGCTGCTCGCAATAAGTGGAGCAAGCGGAATAAGAATGGGTAATAATAAACAGTGCAAAGCGCACAAGCTGGTTATCCAAACACCTAGGCGATCTAATTTAGTATTGTTAAGTTTAGTAGGTGCTTTAACATCAAAAACGTCAGCGTTTGCCGACTGAGCAATACTGGCATTATTTTCATGATTAGGTGCGCTATTGATTATTGAACTTAAATCGACGCTTTCGTCATTACTTTTTACTTGCAAAATTTTCAACAAATCACCCTGAACAAACTATTAGCATTATCGGAGCATGCTAAGAAAACCAAAAATACGGGCACGTAAACGTCGCATAAAACTTCAAGACAAATCGTACTCTAGCGTTATAGTATAACGTTAGTTGAACAATAATGAAATAGTATTACATTTAAAATTAATTTGTTGCTAGATGCTTACAGGCTGGTTGGGGGCAGAGTAGGATGCTAGCAATTTCTCAAGCGCAAAAATGCATGCTCAAACACGCACAGCTATCCATATCTATTCACTCTGGTGCGATATCAGCTTGAATTGTAGTGTTAAGATCAGCGGCCTTGCCTGCATTGTTGGCCAGCCTAGGATTATACCTAAACTTGTTTTTCTCTTGAAGGTATTCACTTACCGTAATGAGCTCGATATGCGCAGGCAATTGGTCAATTTTAGTTTTTAAAAAAGACAAAGTGACAGGGTAAGGATGACCAATACCTATAGCCTTGCCTCGTTTTTCAGCCTGCTTAATTAGCTGTCTAAATTGCTTTTCTAGAAACGCTTCATTTTTCACATGATCCAGAAAAATGTGACGACTAGCCGCTTTTACACCTTGTTGCATTGCAATAATATTGGCTTTTGTAAACTTAGTAGTGCGGCTATCGACAAAAAATAGATTACTGCGCTCAAGCACCTTCATAACACTCGTCATCTGCAGCGTCATTTGAGTCAGTTTACTGCCCATATGATTGTTCACCCCTACTGCATGCGGTACTGTTTCTAGCGCATTGAAAAGAGCCGTTTTCACTTCATGAGGATACATACTAGACAAAAGCGGACCGTCACCTAAGTTAACTTTGTGCAAAGACTCCATTGGCATATGCAACATCACTTCGCGGTTTTGTTGTGCAGCCCAATAAGAAAATTCGGTAGAAAACTCTGTATGAGGCAAAATAGAAAAGGTGATTTGTTTATCGAGAGAGAAGGCTTTTGCATCGGACGCTTTTGCACCAATGTCGTCAATGATGATGGCAATTTGTACTTTTTGTTTTGCACCAAGCGCTGCACTCAGCACAAAAAACAAACACAAAATAGAGAGAGTTTTAATTCGCACGTTTACCGACTTATTATTGTAAATGTAAGCATACCAATAACTTGCAAGAAATACACCTATTTGTATCGCCCGTAATTTACATGAATATACTTTATCCTTCAACATCAAGAAATAAGATTAATATCAATATAATCATATATTTAGTGGAACCCATAAATCATGATAGTGTGCAGGGAAAATTGTGATTTTCAAAAAACAATTAAAATTTTGCTAAGTGTACATCAGACATAACGGTTATTTGACACTTAATCAACCCGACTACGAACAGCCTTATTGGTCGTGTAAATCGGAAATCAGCACATCATTAACCTTCCCTATCACTTGCTTACTCTTGTAAGTTTTAACTCTTTGTACATGTAACGTAGGGAATAATTTAGGCTCACTGAGTAGCGCATTAATTTGTGGATGTTCAGCTGGTTTGGGGCCTAACCAAATATGTAGAAACTGCATATCAATAGGCAAAAATAATGGAAATGCTTTTTCATGATATGGCGTCATTTTAGGGTGGGCATCTCGCGTAATAATGGCACAACAGTAGTCACCATTTTCTAACTTGCGATAAATCGCGCCTAACATAAATGGCGCATTACTTTGCATCAAAAATTGGTGTTTGCCTTTACCGACCGGTTTAGATTCACCAATCTGGTTTGCCAACACAATACCTCGAGAGTTGTTTAATGCACCTTTCCAAAATGGGCTGTCTAAGTTACGGGCGTTGAAACTAGTACGCTGCCCCAATAGGGTTTGTTGTGACTGTACATATGCATCAAACCACCAAATGGCATCAACACGTTTTAATTGATTATCTTGTGACACTAAAAGCGGTATTCGTCTATTAATATCACCACCAAAAGCAGGATAAGACATATATTCAGGCCACTGCTCAAATAATGCCTGTGCAGACATAGACTCTTCTAGAGCAGCAACCCACTGTGGGTATTCTCTAATCGTTGCGTTCTCGTAACTGACAAAGCCACACATTCCTTGGTTTTTTATCTCACTTTTTAAATATCAATTAAGATGATACTACCAAAAACGTTTAATACCGCGTTTACAGCATTTTATTGTCGTTGGCGTGTTCTATGCTTGTTTGAATATCAGTACCTTCACGACAAATCTCTGCGCCAATACTAACGTTCATTTTGTAAGGCTCGAGTAGCTTCGACATTTTCATCACGGTGGAGCTTACATATTTTGTGTCGACATTTAGCAAAAGCATGCAAAAACGGTTACCGTACAATTTGCATAAAATGTCTGCTTCGCGCAGCATGCTGGATAAATCGCTTGTCACTGCTCGCATTACATCTTCATATTGAAGACCATCATTATAGCGGCGCAGCGAAAAGCTGCCTAAGTCAACAATTACGACGCCAATAGGACACCCAAGCGCGTCATATTTTAATTTAGCCTGGGCTGCAAGTTCAAAAAACGCTTCTTGATTTGGCAAACCAGTTACGTCATCCACTAAGTTTTGTTCGTTTAACTTATCCAAAGCATTTGTTAAACGAAATATAGTATCGTTTTGGTTGATAAGGGTGTTGGCAATATCTAATAAAGGCGCGATATCTTTATGCGTATCAGCTAAGTCTTCTGCTTTTATATTTTGGTCAATCGCGCACAGGGTGCCAAGAATTTCGTTGTTTTCATTAACAAAAGGAAAGCCTACATAAGCTGAAATAGGCTTTTGTTGCGTTATAGGCGCGACTTTATAAGCGTCAACGACGTCAACATTCGAGACAATGTTAGGACCTTCTTGCTGTACCATTCTAGAACAAATCGAATCGCTCCATTTTAGCACGTCACCGGCTTTTACGCCGTAGTCGTTTTGGCTTGCCGCGATGATTATCCAATCATCTTCGATTACCCGCGTTATCATCCAAAGATCCATTTTGATGCGTTTTTTTAGCAAACAGATCACCTCTTCAAGAGGCTTCTGAATATCTGAAACACGTTTCATTGCTCACCTAAATGCAATATTCGTTTTAACAAAGTGGCCTGTAAACTTACGCTTTTAAGCGCGCCACTACATCTTGTAAAAAGTCTCTAGAACAACCGTAGTTAATTCTAAAAAAGTCTTTTTCGCCAAAATCACGTCCAGGTGAAGGTCCTACTCCTTTTTGTTCGCACCATTGCTGAGTGTCGTCAACATTCAATCCTGATGCATCAACCCACAGCAAAAATGTTGCCTGTGGGGCAAATGTTTGTAGACCGTCTATCTTGTTGATTTCTTCAACAAGGTAGTCTCTGTTGTCTCGCATATATTGTATAGCTTGCTTGAGCCAGTCATCACATTTTGTAAAAGCGGCCGCTGTTGCCGCTAGGCCCATTACGTTAACCCAAGGAACTATCCCCATGCCGGCCCGAACAAACTTCGCTCTTACCTTAGGGTCTGGAACTATTGCAAAAGACGTGCCTAAGCCAGCAACATTGAATGTTTTACTCGCAGCCATTAAAGTGACCGAATTATTGCTTATCGCTTCAACTGAGCTTGCCGGAATGTGCGACTTATCATCTAAAATCAAATCGCAGTGAATTTCATCGCTACAAAGCACGACATCGTGTTCGTTACAAATACGAGCAATCTCTTTAAGTTCATCGGCACTTAATACTGTACCGACCGGATTCATTGGGTTACACAAAATGAATAACTTACACTCTTCTCGAGCCGCTTGAATGGCAAGCTCTGCCAAGTCTATCATCCAACGGCCATCTTCCTGAACGCTTGGAATGCAGACTTGCTCCAAATTATTTATTTTGGGCGCTGCCAACAAAGGAGGATAATTGGGGGTTTGAATCATGACCGCATCGCCTGGCTTACAAAACGCTTTGCATGCCATGTTAAAGGCTGGCACAACACCAGGCGTCCAAACAATCCAATCACTTTGAATTTGCCAATCGTATTGATGTGAGCACCACCTGACTATAGCGTCATTGGCTGGCGTATAATGAGCTGGTAAGGTATAGCCGAGTACACCGTGTTCGACCCTTTCATGCAGAGCATCTAAGATGGGTTGGGCGCATCTAAACTCAGTGTCTGCTATCCATACCGGCAGAATGTCTTTACCTTTATATTTTTCCCATTTATAAGCGTGCGTAGACAATCTGTCTGGCGTATCTGAAAACTTCAATCGATATCCTCACAAAATATAATGGTATTAGCATAGAGGAAAGCTAGCCTAAAGAATAGAGCGCAAACAAAAAAACCGACTAGTTTTTGAGGTCACATAGTCGGTTTTATGTCATAGCCATTCACTTTATAATCGTGTATTAGCTACTCTTTGTTTTTGGTGCGTGAAGCACGTTTACGATCACTTTCAGTTAATAGCTTTTTACGAATACGAATACTTTGAGGTGTCACTTCTACCAACTCGTCGTCATCAATAAATTCCAGAGCTTGCTCAAGGGTATAAATAATTGGCGGAACCAATGTTTGCGCTTCGTCAGTGCCTGATGCACGTACGTTGGTAAGTTGCTTACCTTTAAGCGCATTTACCGTTAAATCGTTATCACGGCTATGTATACCAATTACCATACCTTCGTAAACTTCAACACCGTGACCGATAAACAAACGACCACGTTCTTGTAAGTTAAATAACGCATTAGTAAGGGCCTTACCTGTTGCATTGGCAATCAATACGCCATTTTTACGTTGACCAATTGCTCCACCTTTGTGCGGACCGTAGTGATCAAATGTGTGATATAACAAACCTGAGCCTGATGTCATTGTCATAAAGTCGGTCTGAAAGCCGATTAATCCGCGGCTCGGGATCATAAAGTCAATTCTTACGCGACCTTTACCATCAGGAGACATATTGGTCATTTCGGCTTTACGTATACCGAGTTGTTCCATAATACTGCCTTGGTGCTGTTCTTCAACATCGACGGTAAGCGATTCGATAGGCTCAAGCAACTGTCCATCTTCTTCTTTCAAGATAACTTCTGGACGCGATACGGCTAACTCGTATCCTTCACGGCGCATATTTTCAATTAGAATACCGAGATGCAATTCACCACGCCCCGACACTCTAAATTTATCCGGGTCGGCTGTTTCTTCTACTCGCAACGCAACATTGTGAACGAGTTCAGTATGCAAACGCTCTAGGATATTTCGAGAAGTGACATATTTACCTTCTTTGCCTGCAAACGGAGAGGTATTGACTTGGAAGGTCATGGTAACAGTAGGTTCGTCAACTGATAATGCAGGCAAAGCTTCTACGTCATTAATATCACAAATCGTATCTGAAATTTTAAGCTCGCCTAAACCGGTAATCGCAATGATGTCGCCAGCGGCTGCTGAGTCTACGTCATGTCTGTCGAGGCCCAAGTATCCAAGTACTTTACCCACTTTACCATTGCGTGTTTTGCCGTCGGCATTAACAACTGTAACTTGTTGATTTAACTTTACCGTACCGCGGGTAATTCTACCTACGCCAATAACGCCAACGTAAGAGTTATAGTCTAGCTGAGAAATTTGCATTTGAAACGCGCCTTCTGCATCTGCGTCAGGTGCTGAGACCTTACCCACAATCGTTTCAAAAAGTGGTGTCATATCTTCAGAAGGTGTATCTGCATCATTAGACGCCCAACCATTTAATGCTGAAGCGTAGACGACGTCAAAGTCGAGTTGGTCGTCAGTTGCACCTAGGTTATCAAACAAATCAAACACTTGGTCCATTACCCACTCAGGACGTGCGCCCGGCTTATCTATTTTATTGATAACAACAATTGGTTTTAAACCTTGAGCGAATGCTTTTTGCGTCACAAAACGCGTTTGCGGCATCGGGCCTTCTTGCGCGTCAACCAACAAAAGTACAGAGTCTGCCATCGACATTACGCGTTCAACTTCACCGCCAAAATCAGCGTGCCCAGGAGTATCCACAATATTAATGCGGTAGCCGTTCCAGTTAATTGCTGTGTTTTTAGCAAGAATCGTAATACCACGTTCTTTTTCGATATCGTTTGAATCCATCACGCGTTCTTCGGCTTCGCCTCGGCTTTCTAGGGTGCCAGACTGCTGAAGAAGTTTATCAACCAAAGTCGTTTTACCGTGGTCAACGTGGGCTATAATCGCGATATTGCGAAGTTTTTCGATGGATACAGACATTTTTTACTCTCAAATAATAACGGAAGGGATTTAGCTCAATGACTTCTTGAAGCGTTTATATTGCCCTAGGATTGTTGGGCGCGGATTGTACAGACTTATTCAGTAATTAGCGACTAACTTTGCATTAAAGGCCGAAAATAAGTCCATATCTGCATCTGCACCTAATTAATGCAAGATTGTGTAATAGAGTAACATAATCAACAAAAGCACCATTAAAGTGCATTTGAGCACATTATTAGTGCAGGCGGACTTAAATCAAAGCATCAGAGAAAAAAGAAGTCCAATAAAAACAAGCCCTATAGCATGATAAAGTATTTGGCATGAATATAGCTACAAAATAGTTTTTGCGCCATTACGAAAAATGCGTCCTTACAAAGCTTGTTTTTTCTAGAATTTCATTGACTTTTAATACTTCAATCTTAGTGAAAAGCAAAATGTTTTCGGGTACATTTAAAATGCGTTTGAGTTAGATTGCTTATAAAAAGAATTCACCGATATTTTATTATCATTTTTATTTCATGGAGAACAATATGTCCTACGAGTCAGCTTTAGAACTGATTAAAGAAAGCGAAGCGAAATTTGTTGATTTACGCTTTACCGATACTAAAGGTAAAGAACAACACGTGTCTATTCCTACCCATCAAGTCAATGATGACTTTTTCGAGGAAGGTAAAATGTTTGATGGTTCGTCAATTGCAGGTTGGAAAGGCATAAACGAATCAGACATGGTATTAATGCCAGACCCTTCGACTGCTGTACTAGATCCTTTCGCTGAAGAAACACAGGTTAACATTCGTTGTGACATTCTTGAGCCTTCAACTATGCAAGGCTACTCTCGTGACCCTCGCTCTGTTGCCAAACGAGCGGAAGAGTATCTTAAGTC
>CAZXTD010000136.1:0-5834 GCA_964643575.1 uncultured Glaciecola sp.
AACCTAACCATTAATACCTCAAGTAAAGGCATTAGTAGCGAAGATGCAAGCGGTAACTATGTATATTATGGTGTGCGCGAATTTGGTATGTCGGCCATGATGAATGGTTTGTCATTGTATGGTGGCTTTAAACCATATGGTGCAACTTTCCTAATGTTCATGGAATATGCACGTAATGCAGTGCGTATGGCAGCATTGATGAAAACACCTGTTATATTCGTTTACACCCACGACTCAATTGGCCTAGGCGAAGACGGCCCAACTCACCAAGCAGTAGAGCAAGTAGTTGCTTTGCGCGCTACCCCTAATTTAGACAACTGGCGCCCGTGTGACCAAGTCGAATCTGCTATTGCATGGAAAGCGGCGATAGAGCGTCAAGATGGCCCAACAACTTTAATCTTTACTCGCCAAGGTTTGCCGCAACAAGCGCGTAGCCCGCAGCAAGTATTAGATGCAGAGCGCGGCGGTTACGTATTGTTAGATACCGCAGATTCTCCTGAAGTATGCTTAATTGCGACAGGTTCAGAAGTACATTTAGCCACGCAAGCTGCTGAGCAATTGCAAGCAAAAGGTATTGCGACTCGCGTAGTGTCGATGCCTTGTACTGACGTGTTTGACCGTCAGTCAGCTGAGTATAAAGAGTCAGTTTTACCAAAATCTCTGCGTAAACGTGTTGCAGTTGAAGCATTAGCAAAAGATACGTGGTATAAATATGTGGGTTTAGACGGTGTGGTAATTGGTATGGACACGTTTGGTGAATCAGCACCCGCTGCCGATTTATTTAAGCACTTCAATATTACCACTGAAGCCGTTGTAGAGGCAGCAACACAACTTTAAGTTGCTGCTTGGTATTAGCATTTAGCAAGTAAGGGCTTGATTTGCTTCGAGTGGCCATTAATGGTTTTGGTAGAATAGGGCGCAATATTGTTCGCGCCCTCTATGAAAACGGTTATCGCGAGCACATTCAAATTGTCGCGATAAATGAAATTGCAGAGCCAGAGGCGATGGCTCATCTTCTCAAATATGATACTGCACACGGACGTTTTTCAATGCCCGTGAGCGCATCTCAAAACACTCAAAATAATACACTTACCATTGATACCGACGAAATTGCGCTAATACATGAGCCCGATTTAAGTCGTCTTCAATGGCATTTGCACGAGGTGGATATTGTATTTGAATGCACTGGCGTGTTTTCAGAGCGCAGCGATGCTATTGAACACATAAATAACGGCGCTAAAAAGGTCTTGTTTTCGCAGCCCGCGTGTCAAGACGTAGATGCGACCATTATTTATGGGGTTAATCATGAAAGCCTGCAAGCAAAAGACATTGTGGTTTCTAATGGTTCATGCACCACCAATTGTATCGTGCCAGTCATTCAAGCCTTGCACCAAGCGTTTACAGTGCAAAGCGGCACAATCACGACTATTCACGCGTCGATGAACGATCAGCAAGTAATTGACGCTTACCATCCTGATTTGCGCAGAACCCGCGCGGCTAGTCAGTCGATTATTCCGGTGGATACCAAGTTAGCCGCAGGGATAGAAAGAATATTGCCCGAATTTGCGGGCAAGTTTGAAGCGATTGCGGTGCGCGTACCCACCATTAACGTTACCGCCATGGACTTAAGTGTGAGCCTAGCGACTGACGTAAACTCAGCCGCGGTAAACCATGTATTAAAAAGTGCGGGTCTGCAATTTCCGGCAAACATAATAGACTATACCGAAGAGCCCTTAGTATCGGTCGATTTTAATCATAATCCGCATTCATGCATTGTAGACGGGACACAAACTCGAGTGAGCCACAAGACCTTGGTGAAAACCTTGGTTTGGTGTGACAACGAATGGGGTTTTGCGAACCGAATGCTCGATACAAGCTTATTTATGCATCAACGCGGTTATTAACCAATATTCAAAAGAGGATACACAATGCCAATTCGCGCCATGAATGAACTAGACTTAGCCAACAAAAAGGTGCTCATTCGACAAGACTTAAATGTACCCATTGAAGAAGGGGAAATTACGTCGACCGCACGCCTTAGGGCTTCGTTACCAAGCATAAAAGCCGCGCTCAAACAAAATGCCACTGTGTTGTTAATGTCGCATTTAGGCCGCCCCACTGAAGGGCAAGGTGAAGCTGAATATTCACTTCAGCCAGTGGCTAACTATTTAACTAAAGCACTGGGTCAAGAAGTTGCGCTAGTAAAAGACTATCTTGGCAAGTCTTTAGCACTTGGTGAGGGTAGCGTGACATTGCTCGAAAATGTACGTTTTAATGCGGGTGAAAAGGCCGATGATGATACTCTGGCTAAACAGTACGCAGCTTTATGTGATGTATTTGTTATGGATGCTTTTGGTACAGCGCACAGAGCACAAGCAAGCACTCACGGCGTTGCCAAGTTCGCAAAAGAAGTTTGCGCAGGGCCATTGTTAAATGCCGAATTAACAGCGCTTGGTAAAGCCTTAGACAACCCAGCAAGGCCAATGGTTGCAATTGTTGGCGGTTCTAAAGTGAGTACTAAACTCACGGTGCTTGAGTCGTTGTCGAAAAAGGTTGATCAACTTATTGTGGGCGGAGGTATTGCTAATACCTTTATTGCAGCACAGGGGCACAATGTAGGAAAATCTTTAGTTGAAATGGATTTAGTTGACCAAGCTAAGTCATTAATAGCACAAGCTAAAGAAAGCGGCGGTGATATCCCTATTCCTACCGATGTAGTCACAGGGCAAGCGTTTTCAAAAACCGAGCACGCTATACATAAGTCAGTAGAGCAAGTTAACGACAGCGACATGATCTTTGATATTGGATCAGACTCTGCTGCAGTTTTAGCTGACATCTTAAAAAATGCAGGTACTATTGTATGGAACGGCCCGGTGGGTGTATTTGAATTTGATCAATTTTCCCAAGGCACGCAAGCAATCGCACAAGCAATTGCCGACAGTAACGCATTTTCGATAGCGGGCGGAGGTGATACCTTAGCCGCAGTCGACAAATATAAGATTGCAGATAAGGTATCGTATATATCCACCGGCGGTGGCGCGTTTTTAGAGTTTTTAGAAGGCAAAACATTACCCGCCGTAGCGATACTCGACAGAGATTGATAGCGAATATTTACGCAAGTTGACACATAAAAGGAGTGTGAAATGACAACAGCAGCACAACAAGCAATGTTAGAAAAAGTAAAAACTAAAGTGGGCTTTATTGCTGCACTCGATCAAAGCGGCGGTAGCACGCCTAAGGCGCTTAAGCTATACGGCGTGAATGAAGACGCTTACAGCAATGACGAAGAAATGTTTGCTTGCGTACACGCCATGCGCTCGCGCATTGTGACCAGCCCAGCGTTTGAAGGTGAGCGCGTACTTGGTGCCATTTTGTTTGAAAATACACTCGATCGCGATATTGAAGGTTTGAGCTCTTCACACTACTTGTGGCAAAAAAAGAATGTTGTGCCGTTTCTGAAAGTCGACAAGGGCCTAATGGACGAAGCCGACGGTGTTCAACTCATGAAGGCGATGCCCGACTTAGACGCATTGTTGACTAAAGCGGTATCGCAAGATGTGTTTGGAACCAAAATGCGTTCGGTTGTAAAATTGGCGAACGAAAAAGGCATCGAAGCGATTGTCGAGCAGCAATTTTCTGTGGGTAAACAAATTATTGGGCACGGCTTAGTGCCCATTATCGAGCCCGAAGTAGACATTAATAGCCCGGAGAAAGCCGAAGCTGAAGCAATGCTAAAAGCATCAATGCTACGCCATCTTGATGCACTGCCGAGTGACCAACTAGTGATGTTGAAGCTAACATTGCCAGAACAAGCTAACTTTTATGCGCAATGTGTAGAACATCCAAACGTATTAAAAGTGGTTGCGTTATCAGGTGGTTACAACAGAGAAGTGGCAAACCAGCGATTAAGTGAAAATACAGGCATGATCGCCAGTTTCTCTCGTGCGTTGAGCGAAGGTTTAAACTTTGGGCAGTCAGACGACGAGTTTAATGCCATGTTAGATGACGCCATTGCAGCAATTTACAAAGCATCGTCAACCTAAAAAGTCCTTTTGTACAGTTCAAAAACTGTCATGTATTCGCTATCTTGAGTATGTAGAGCGATGATGATGATTTGAGTAAACGGCTAGCGTATGTTTATTCGCATCATCATCTAACTGCATCAACTTAAACTACATTCTAAGGATAGAAATATGACTACAAATAATAAAATCGTAAAGCAATCACTACAAAGTATCACAGCCGAGCAAGCCAAACGCGTGTGTGGAGGCATCGACTACTACAATCCCTTTAGCGCCACTCCTTCAATTTTGGATTTCAATAATCCGCTACATCCGAATAATCAGCTGTCTTACAATTTTCCTTTTTCACCTAACTGGTAAGATGAGTAAACAACTGAAAATTATCATTAAATTGCACGTTCACTTTGAGTTAAACAATTTTTAGACTCTGCTAAATTGAGTAAGTAAATAATGAGCGAAGAGCCCGTTATTTGCCGACTTAATTTGGGGTTAAGATGATTGCTTAAGGTGCGTTTCAATTAAGTTCATTTGTAAGCTCACGAAAGATTGACTTTATACTAAATATCATTAAATTTGCATGCAGTAAGCATATTACTACGTTTACTGTACGTCATACTGTGGTAGACTCTAGAGGTGACTTGTTATTTTTGCTTACAAAATATAACAATTAGACTCAACTATGATGATCGCTGTTTAAGCTTAAGTCATTAAGAGCACATACGTTTTAGTACAAAATGATAGACAAAAAAAATAGATTAAAAGTCGAAAGTAATAATAAAAATACTACAAGGCTTAAGTCAAATTAGGGAACTTACAATGAAAACAACTACCAAACTCAATCAGGTTACTTTAGGTATTCTGATGGCAATGGGCATGACAGCAATGTCGGCCACTGCTGCCCAAGCTCAAGAGCAAGACGAAAATGCAGCAGAAGAAAAAGCCGAACGCATCCAAGTCGTTGGCTCACGTATTCGTACTGACGAATTCGCAGACGAATCTCCAATCGATATCATTTCGGTTGACGCAGCAAAATTTGAAGGCGTTCAGTCTCTAGGTGAACTACTTAGAACAAGTACAGCAGCAGCTGGTGCAAGCCAGTTAACAGCCGCACTTGGTGTAGGCTTTGTAACTAACGGTGGCGCTGGTGCAGAATCAGTTTCTTTACGTGGTTTAGGTGCTAACAGAACACTAGTACTTGTAAACGGTCGCCGTGCAGGTCCTGCTGGTGTTCGTGGTGCGGTTGCCGCATTCGACCTCAACAGTATTCCTCTAAGCGCAATTGAGCGTGTTGAAATCTTGAAAGATGGTGCATCAGCACTTTACGGTTCTGACGCGGTTGCGGGTGTTGTAAATATTATCTTGAAAAAAGGCGACGAGAAAAGTGTTAACGTCGACTTTAGCGTGCCAGGCGAGGCTGGCGGTGAAACGTTCCGCTTTAACGCTACATACGGTGAAGAGTTTGCAGATGGTTCATTCCGTGTAACTGTTGACTACGAAGAAAGACAAATGCTTCGTCGTGGCGATCGTGACTTTTTTGATTGTTCAGAGCGTTTACAATTTAATCTAGATGGCACGCGCGCCGACCCAATCGACCCGCGTACAGGCCAACCGCATTGTGCTAACTCTGCATACGGTATTTGGCTAGCTGGTGGTGTTTCAAACGCATTTGGTGGTAGCTTACAGGCAGCCTTTGACTACGACGGCTTCTTTGCAGCTAACGGTTTTGATGACGTAAATAATTCGCCATTAAATACCACTTCATTTGTTGCTGCAGAAGGTTACTACCCTGTTTCTTACGGTGCAGATTATGCG
>CAZXTD010000136.1:5844-12048 GCA_964643575.1 uncultured Glaciecola sp.
GGACCGCGCACACCCATTTGACGCAAACGAAACTGTTATTCCAGAGGGTTCAAATGCAGCAATATTTGCTTCAGGTGATTACCAGTTAACAGATGATATCTTGATGTTTGGTGAGTTCATCCACAGCAAGCGTACAACTAACATTGATAACTCTCGTCAGTTCTGGATTGCCGACATCGGTTTCCAACCGGCTTCAAGATTCGCAGACCAAGGCTTTAGTGGTAATGGCTTCTTACTACCAGTAGCGTTAACAGACCACTTTAGTTCTGAAACTTCAGTAGACTATACTCGTGGCGTTGTTGGACTTTCTGGCGATATCGGTTTTTGGTCGTGGGAAGCTTCATACCAGCAAAGTCACAGTAACGGCGAATATCAGCAAGACGTAATTTTCCAAGATTCAATGGAGATGTCTCAGTTTAATCTACGCGACGGAGTCTCGTGTAATGGTGAAGTGACTGAGTTCAGTGGAAAAACTTGTGTAGATATTAACTGGGTTGATCCTAACTTCTTGTTTGGTAACCGTACTGCAGCAGAAGAAGACTTCCTGTTTGGTTCAGACGTGGGTAACACAACTTACAAGCAAAAAACCTTCGAAGCTTTCATCACAGGTGATTTATTTGAACTACCTGCCGGTGAAGTTGCTACCGCGGTTGGTGTTCAGTTCCAACGTGATGAAATTAATGACGTACCTGGCGAAGTAACTGCAGCGGGTAACTCTTGGGGCTTAACTGGTGCAGGTATTACTGCTGGTGCTCAAATATCTAGAGCTGTGTTTGCAGAGCTTCGTGTACCACTTATTGATGGCGCAAAAGGTTTTGAGAGCTTAGATTTAACAGCTTCTGGCCGATACACTGATGTAAGTACCTTTGGTTCAGACACTACGTTTAAAGTAGGCCTTAACTGGGTAGTCACCGACGGTTATTCATTCCGTGCAAGCCGCGGTACATCGTTTAGAGCGCCAGCATTGTTTGAGTTGTTCTTAGCAGAACAAACTGGCTTTGGTGGTCAAATTGCTCTTGACCCTTGTTTCGATTATGCAAGTGAATTCGCGAATGGTAATTTGTCTGATACAGTTTTCAGTAACTGTCAAGCAGACGGTGTACCGGCTGATTATACTATTGCGGGTGGCTCAGCTACTCTAGTAACCAGTGGTGGTGCGGGCAGACTTAACGCTGAAACTTCTACAGCCGAAAGCGTTGGTTTTGTATTTACAAGCCCAGAAGATACCTTCGCATTTTCAATTGACTACTTTAAAATTACCATCATCGATGAAGTTGCAAACTTAGGTGGTGCTAACATCGTAAACCGTTGTTATAACTCTATCGATTTCGCCAATGAGCCTCTTTGTGACCTGTTCACGCGTCGTGATGGTTCTGATAATAACGACTTTGGTATTGAGCAAGTTAATGGTGGTTATGTAAATATCTCTCAACAAATTGCGCGTGGTGTTGATTATAACTTCACCTACCAAGAAGAATTTGATTGGGGTAATATCCGCTTTAGTGTAGAACACACCATGCAAATCGAACGTGACAGCAGATTGTTCGAAGACAGCCCTATCAACAATAACGTAGGTGAAAATGGTAATCCGAAACACGTAGGTGTTGCACGCTTGACGTGGAGCAACGACGATTACCAAGTTACTTGGACGTCACAGTATCTTGATGCTACTAATGACTATGAGTTCTACAATAGCGAAACCAACACAACGACACTTAATCGCGAGACGGTTACGTTTATTGACGAAACACCATTTACAACTTATCACACTGTTTCTGCATCTACATCGTTAATTGACGATTTAGACATCATTGTGGGTATTGCAAATGTGTTTGATGATGAGCCACCGGTAATTTCTGGTAGTGGTTTCGAACTTGGTAACGCTGCGCGTTATTCACAGTACGATTGGAGAGGCCGTCGCTTCTTCGTAAACGCTACATATAACTTCTAAAACTAACGTTAAGTGATAACTTAGTTTTTGAATAAGCAGAATAAATGGCCCTTTTTTAAAGGGCTATTTTTTTTTAAAGGAATAAGGAATATTAAAATGAAACGATTTTTAATTATTTGCAGTTTATTGCTAACAACTGTTTCGGGCGCTGCACTTGCTGCTAAACCAGTTAATAAAGAGTTGCTTGAATCTTATGCAAAACAATCTCAGTATTTGGATATACAAATATCACCTGATGGCACTTACTTAGCTTCTACCTCTAGGGCCGAAGATGGTAAGGCATTTGTCACCGTGCTTGATATTGAAAAGCAAAAAGTTACAGCTTTAATTAAAGGAACTGGCAATCAATCAGTAGGCTCTATCACCTGGTTAAATGATGAGCGTATGATTCTTGGCATGGTAAGAGAAATTGGTTCTTTAGAAGCACCGGTGTCTACTGGCGAGACTATGGCAATTAATGCCGATGGTAGTCAAAGGTCTATTTTGACCGGCTTTAGAGCTGAGAGTGGTGACGTACGCGGAACATTTATAATTGACTATTTACCTGATGAACCCGAAGTTGTTTTAGTCGGTAGTGTCAATATTGGTTCAGAAAATCCTTTTTTGGACTTATATAAAATGAAAGTGAGTAATGGCCGCAGAGCAAGTGAAGGCCGGGTGCCATTAAGAGCATATGGTTCAGTTCCGCAGGTAATTACTGATGATAAAGGAAATGTACTTGTTGCGGTCGCCGAAGATCCTAACCAAAATAACAAAATGGTGATGATGGCAAGACCGTCTGCAGAAGCAGAATGGGAAATGTTTGCTGAGTATGATTACTATCAGCCTTCTTTCCAGCCAATTGGTTTGCTCAGTGATAACGAAACGCTTGTGGGTCTAAGTACCCTAGAGACAGATACTAATGCTTTAGCAACAATGAATTTGAAGACCAAAGAACATGAGGTATTAGCGTCACATCCTAAAGTAGATGTCGAACCAATAATAGGAAGAGTAAATGGTCAGTTCACTGAAGTGTTTGGTGTCGGTTATGAATATAAGGAAATAGACACCTTATTTTTTGGTGGCATAAAAGATGAAAGAACAGCAAGAGTGCTTGCAAGCTTAATGAAAACCTTCAAAAATCAATCTGTGAACATTGTTTCTGCAACATCAGACAATTCTAAGGTTGTGATTGCAGCGGGAAATGCCAATAACCCGACTAAATTCTTTATATTTGATAAAGAAAAGAACAGCTTAGCGGAGCTGGTAGATTCTCGCCCTTGGATGAAAGGCAAAGAAATGCCAGAATCAAAGCTTATTACGTACAAGGCCAGAGACGGACAAGAAATTTCTGCTGTGCTAACGCTTCCAATAGGTAAAGACCATAAAAATCTGCCTTTTATTTTGCTACCACATGGCGGTCCTCATCAGCCAGGTACTTCAGATACAATATCGAGATTGGACACCGACGCAAAAGTATTGGCGTCGCATGGCTACGCAGTATTGCAACCAAACTTCAGAGGGTCTTATGGCTACGGTATGGAGTTCATGAAAGCTGGTTTCCAAAACTGGGGAACGGTCATGATTGATGATATGACCGACGGCACCATGCACTTAGTTGAGCAGGGTCTTGTTGATAAAGACCGTATGTGTGTTTATGGCGGTTCATATGGTGGGTACGCTGCTTTGATGAGTGTCATCCGTGAGCCAGACTTATATCAATGCACAATTGGCTTTGTTGGCGTGTATGACATCGATTTGTTTACGACAGTGGGTGATATTCCTGAAAGAGATTCGGGTCTTAATTACCTTGCCTATGTTTTACCAAATGGTGAGAATAAATACGACCAGTCTCCGGTTCATAACGTAGACAAAATCAAGGTCCCTGTTTTTATTATCCAAGGTGAAGAAGACCGTCGTGTTCCAAAAGACCATGCGTTTGCTCTTCGTGATGAACTTAAAAAGCAGAACAAGCCTTACGAGTGGATGATGAAGTCAGGCGAAGGTCACGGTTTCTTTAAACCAGAAAATAACGTGGACCGCTGGACTCAGATGATTGAGTTCTTGAATAAACATACCAGTAAGAGCTAGCGAAAGAGGAACAACTCCGTCATCCCGTCGTAGGACGGGACCTTTTTGGAACACTTCAAACTCCGTCATCCCGTCGAAGGACGGGAACTCCTTGGAATTCTGAGGAATTTACAAGTTAAAGGGGGTTTTGGGGGAGGTTCCTGCCTTCGCAGGAATGACGGAATTTCTTGATAAAAATAGGAATCTAAAGCAAGGTTAAGTGGTAGTCAATCTGCTGTAGGTAGCTGTTTTCCTTACTAATGTCTGCAAGTAACATCGGCGATAAATCGTACCAATCTTGTGCAAAGCCTAGCTTGATATCTTGTGCTTCTACTTTAATTGAAAATTCGGGTAGGGTGGGTAAATGGCGGTTTATATTAAGCAAAACACCTAGGCGCAATATTGCTAAGAGTTGAATAATTTTTTGACTGTCAAAAGAGGTATCAACTAACCAATCTTGAGGCCTGATACGTTTACGGTGAAAGCGCACTAAAAATGCAATAATCTGCTGCTGCTCTTGGTTAAAACCGGGCATCTCCGAGTTTAACAAGATATAACTAGAATGCTTTTGCAATCCTCTGGAGTTTATCTGCAAACCTACTTCGTGTAATAGAGCTGACCATCCCAATAAATGCCGGTAAATCGGTAAATCAAACTCCCACTCTTCTTTAACATGATCATATATATACATACACGAACTGAGTATTTTGTGGGCGTACTTTGTGTCCACATCATAACGGGTGGCTAAACTTTGTGCGGTTCTAACCCTTACGCTTTGGCTATTGTGAGTAGGTTGCAGTTCAAACAAAACCCCCTCACGTAAAGCCGCTTCACTAAACACAGACTGCTCTATATTTAACGATTGGAAAACCGCAATCATGATGCAAAGGCCTGCGCAAAATACGGGTTTTCTGTCTTCGCTCAAGCCATCAAAATTTAGCGCTTCAGAATTGCCTGCTGCAATACAGTCTTGTAAAAGTGCCGACAGTTCATTGTAGCTTACTGGATGGTCGAGTGGCCTAGCGTGGCGAATATTTAGCACACTAGCAATTGCGCGCGCAGTGCCAGAGCTTGCTACCGTAAGGTCCCATTTATGTTTGTTGATGTTGCCTGCGGCAAGTTCAAGTTCTACCTTTGCACCAGTTATGGCGGCTTGAGTATTTTTTGCTGTTATCTCGTGCTTTTTGAAATAGCGCTGCTGAAAATTAACGCATCCCATTTGTACGCTTTTACATAACACAGGGTCGGCGCCATCGCCAAGCGCAAACTCAGTCGAGCCACCGCCAATATCAAATATTAGCCGACTACCTGCATTTGCATTGTTACTGCTAATGCCAACAAATATTAAGCGGGCCTCTTCATTGCCCGATATGATTTCGATAGGGTAGGGGAATACTTTGCGCGCGGCGCGTATAAAGCTTCGAGCATTGCGCGCTTTGCGCAAGGTATGAGTTGCCACTATGCGTATTGAGGGTCGCGGCACACCTTGCAACGACTCTTTCATGCTTTCAAGTACTGAAACACCCCGCGCAATCGCCTCATCCGACAACATGGCGTTGTCGTCTAAGCCTTCGGCAAGCCTTACCTTATGCTTCACTTTACTCACAATTTGCACGGCGTCTGCGACCACGCGAGCAATAACAAGGTGAAAACTATTAGAGCCTAAATCTAAGGCCGCATAAAACTCTGTTTTACGCTGTTGGGTGTCGTCAAAAACCTGATATAAGTCGCTCAAATTGTTACTCGCTTTCTTTTTTGCTGACTTGATTGCCAGAGGTCGAGTTTGTGCTATTGCTCTGACCTTGTATTTGGCTAGGGGCACTTTCTTTTTTCTGTAAATACTGATGTGTTTCGATTTGCGAGCGCAGCTTTCTGCGATTGCCACGCTCCACATATTTGTTGGTTTGTTCTTCGTCAATTACTCTTGCTTTTAAGGTATCTTTAAACTGTAGCTCAAGAAGGTCAACTATCATCTGTTTAGCATCAGGGTCATAAACGGGGCAGCCTACTTCAATGCGGTAGTCCATATTACGAGTCATCCAATCGGCAGATGATATAAACACTTTTCTGTCGCCCCCATTTTCAAATACCATAATGCGTGGGTGTTCTAAAAACCTATCGACAATAGAGATAACGCTTATATTTTCGCTTAAACCTTTGACACCTGGAATCAAAGAGCACATGCCTCGAATAATGGCTCTAAT
>CAZXTD010000137.1:0-11994 GCA_964643575.1 uncultured Glaciecola sp.
TATAGAAATTATACCTTTTAAGACAAAACAACAAGATAAATTTGAAGGGAAGCTAACACTTACCATAACCGGTTTGTGGCGCTCTTCCACAAATCCGGTTAATGGTTTTGTTAACTTTTGCCTCAAAACTACAATCAATTAATATCTTCATGCATTCCAACGTTTCGTTTCATCAATCGTTTTATCACCGCAAAACAGGTACATAATAAGAATGTTAGTGCTGTCAGTTTAATTAGGACACTCGAAGTATCTA
Source organism: uncultured Glaciecola sp. (assembly GCA_964643575.1). Taxonomy (GTDB): domain Bacteria; phylum Pseudomonadota; class Gammaproteobacteria; order Enterobacterales; family Alteromonadaceae; genus Glaciecola. The sequence goes on from CAZXTD010000137.1 coordinate 254, forward strand.
GAGAAAAAACTGTGTCATAAAATAAGATACGATAATGTGTTGCACCAATTAAAACTGCAATCACCAAGTAGCACATTACAAACGCGCTTCGTATTGGCATCCGACTCGCAACAAGAAACATTAAATAAAAAACAATACTGCTGACTACAAAATAAATGAAAGTACTACTCATAGAAAGTTAACAACTTATTATCTATACCTCCTACTATGCACCACAGTGCAGTTTTGAATCAAATCAATTTTTTGTAAATTTTATTCAATAAAACAGGGGGCTAGAGAAATTTCCACAAAGTTTCAAGCTATTGAAATTTGTAGAAACAAGGAATTGCTTTTTAACCGGAATTCCTGCTTTACATTGTTTTTAATAAATAACTCTTAAAAACAGAGCATTACAAGGTCATATTGTTATTTGGGGCTAATAATAATTTAGTGGGTTCGGGAAAATCGACTGTAGTTTTTTAATTTAAATTTATACCCTTTCAAAATGCCATTTAAACACCGCGGTTCAATGTCACAATTTATTGAGGCGGTTTACCGCGAAATTAGCGTGGGTCACACTAACTTATCGGTTTAAAAGGCGTTATTAAAGTAATGCCTGATTGGTTTCTGAGCGCCGAATATCAAGCTAGGGTCTGTGTTTTTGGCCGCGTATTTATGAGGATTAGTCGGAGCTAATGAAGCGCTGGGAATATTGGTAACGCGTTGATTCTGTTTACTTAGATATGAAGGTCCCTTTATTTTGCCGCGTTACTTCAGCCATTAAAGTAGAGAATTTAAGGCTATCGCCCGTTAGGTTTCTGCGTGGTTCTCTGAACCCAATTGCATGAATCCGTGCGATTTTATTGCCGTTTTTATCGGTGTTGAGTCGGTTTATGCTGGCAAGGGTGACATCGTATGAGCCTCCGCTGTAATCATCCCCAAATACGTAAAGGGCCAGTGAGTCTGTTCGGCTACCATAAGTGCGCAAAGCAGATTCTATCCCCTCTACGGGTGAACTGTTTGAGCTACCCGTCCATGTATACATTGCACGTAATACCGCGCTACGCTGACCTTTTGTGTCTTTACGCCAACGTCCGGTGCTAGAAGGCAACAAATACTCGCCGTTGTCTGACATTACCTGAAACCCATCTACTTGTGGGTGGTTATTAAGAACTTCTTCCATGCTGTTAACCACTTTAGTCCACATGCTTTTCATACTGCCTGAGGTGTCTACAATAAAAATCACATAGTCGCTGTCTACCGGGATTCCGCCTACTTCGTCATCTCGTTCTGGTGCTTGCCCAACACTTATTGCGGCGCGTTCTCGTCTTTGTTTTACTAACTCTAAGCCCGAGGCTTGGTCGGTGAGCTCTTGTAGGTTTTGTTCTGCTCTTGCAATGTCAGCTTCGAGTGCCTCTGCTTCGTCTCGATTACTGGCGCCTTCGTTTGCAGCTCTTTGTGCTCTTGCGCGCTGAGCCGCTAGTTGCTCTTGTAAAGACTCAAGGCTTGTCTCTGCTTGGGATAGCGCTAAAATTGTTTCACTTATTTGTGCCACATTTGCGTCTTGACTAAAATCACCTTGCTCACCGTTTTTGGCTAGCAATATCAGCATCACCACTGCACCAAATGCACACGAAATCACATCCAAAAAAGACAAGCTGAATACTTCGATTGGCGCGCGCTGTTTCCTCATGGCCAAGTACCTGCTGGCGTGATAAAGGTGCCACCGGTAAAATTAGCCCAGCTCCAATAAAATGCGGGCGCTTGCGGGTCACCTTCTAAAGGCAGCAGTATGATATTGGTACGTGCACCCGCAACAGGGTTTACTTGAAGTGTACGGTTAAACACGCGCACTCGGCATTCGCCGCTAATAGTGGCTTGCCCGCCTTTTAATGGATTACACGAAAACGAAGGTGAAAAACCGCTCGACTGCTCAATTAACGAGGGCAAACCATCGGTAATAATGTATAAGTCAGTGATATCAGGCATCGCGCGATAAATCTCATTTAAACCGGCTTGTAAATTCGTGCCTTCTTGAGGTACTAGGGCTTCTATATCACCGAGTATGGCGTTGATATTAGCGCTAACTTTTGCGCTATTGACTGCACGCTGGCCTAATACTTTGGCTTTTTCATTATACGAAACCACCGCAACCGATGAGTTCTCGGGCAAGCGTGCTAGCATCCAAGTGGCAATGCGCAGGGTTCTTTGCCACTTCGCACCCGCTTGTTTGGTTTGGTCGCGACCAAGCTTACGCTTTATTATTTCGATGAGCGATTCGTCTGTCATTGAGGCACTAGTATCAATCAAAATTCCGATACGCCGCCCTTCTACGATAAGACCTAGTAAATAGGTTTCTTCATTAACATTGGGCACACTTACTGGGTCATCTGCTGTTAAAGGCGCAGCCGCCGCAATTGCGTCTTCTAACTCCGCGATTACCGCTTTTTTGTCGGCAATCGCTTGTTGAAGGCCTTGTTGAACAATTTCAAGCTGAGCAATTTTCTCTGCTTCTGTGTCGGCATTAGCTTGTTGAGTGCTGGTTTCGGTGACTTGGTTGCTTATGCTGCTATTGACAGACTGCGACTGAGATTGTGTGGCGGCTAATTCTTGTTTTAGGCGCTCAATTTCATCAGAAGGGATGGGCGTATCATCATTAAAATTAACAATAATCAAAATTAACAGCACTGCACCTAAACCGCATGCCATTACATCTAAAAATGCGAGGTTAAATCCGTTTTCTCTGCGTTTAGTGACCATACCGTTAGCAGGCCATCTTCGATAAATGACTGCTCATTACTGGCAAAAATAAGTTGCTAATCTGCAAATAAGCCAAGGCTGCAATCACTTATGTAGCTGTGTAAGCAGGTGCTTTTCGCAATTCTTTTGCGTATTGATCACCATTTCATCTTGGCGATTATTCAAAACATGCAATAGATACATCAAAATAATTGAAATCACTAAAGACACAAGTGTTGAATTAAAGGCCACGCCGAGTTTGTCGACCATACCTGATATATCGCCCGCAACCGCTTCTTCGGCTTTAGCTAGCGCCGAACCAATACCGCGTACTGTGCCGATAAAGCCGATACTCGGAATGGCCCAAATAAAGTAACGAATCATGCTGTTGCCCGATTCTAGCTGGGCGGCCAAAGTGTCGACACTATCGGTAATCGCCGCTGAGGCATGCTGCACATTCTGCGTATTTTTATATCGGCGCAAGCAGTCTATCCATGTCGACATCGAGCTATTTTGTGCATAGTCGCTAGTTTCTAGCTCTTGCAAGGCGGCAGGAACATCTAAGGCCTCGTTTTTATCGTAACCCGCCAAATAATCCATGGTGAATAAAGGCTCTTCATGAAACACAATCCGCTGATATTTATAAATAATTAAGAACGCGCAAAACAAACCAATCGACACACTTGCTTGTTGCTCAAAGTCTTTAAAAATCACCCATATATTACTCGTTGCGCCGCTGCCATACGCCGCAATAGCAGCCTCTGCAAAGGGTCTAATCACACCTTGATACAAAAGGTGTACTAAAGCGACAATCGCTAAAAATACGCCCAAGGTCATAATTGACGAAGGGTTCATGCTGGAATGGTTAGATTGTGTTTTCATTATCTTAAATATCACTTGGTAAGCTGGCCGGAGAGTCGAGGCTTATTTGACTTTGCGCGGCATAAACGGCAAAAGATGCTGCCGCAATTATCGCCACTGCAAGCAAAGCCAAACGCACGTTTTTTTACTTTTTCATTTATCTACCCTATTGATGAAACCGCGCAATTCTAAAGCCAACGGTAGCCTTACCTGCACTTGCGAATTCGCGATAGGCTGCGCGTAGCTCACGTAAACGACCAGTTTCATAATTGCCGCCTTTAATAACCCATGATTCACCACTTGGTGAACCTAAATAATCCACTTGTACACCGTCCACTTTTGGCAGAGCGTTTGTATAAAAATCGTGTACCCACTCACTTACATTGCCAGCAAGATCGTAAAGCCCTGCTCGGTCTGCGTCAAACGAGGCGACATCGCTTACGCCTTTTTTGCCATCGTCATAATCATCAAAATAAATGACTTGTGAACCGCTTGTGCTTTTGTCTGCAAAGTTGCCTAATTTATCGCGTAATTTATCTTGGTTACCCCAAATGTAAACAGTACTGCTGGCGCGTTTTGACTTTTTAGCAAGCCATTCCCATTCGGCCTCAGTCGGCAACCGATATCCTCGGCTGCTCTTGTCTACACCTACATAACGGCCGTTCACAAAACGATAGAAAACGGGTAAACCCTCTTGTACGCTTAACCAATTGCAATATTCGGCAGCCTGCAGCCAACTCACTCCGGTCATAGGAAGCTTGCTGCTCGAAGGCGTGCCTGTAAAAGCAGCAAACTGAGCTTGCGTGATTTCGGTAGTCGATACCCAAAACTGCCTGCTAAAATCAAGCTCTACTTGGTGCTCGTTTCGTCTGCGTCCTGTTTCGTTTGCAGGCGAACCCAAGGTGAACGCGTCGGCTCTGAAGCGCAGCATATTGATGCCGAGTTGATTCACAAAAAGAGGCTTTCCTTCTTGTCGGCGTGCGTCAAATTCGGTTAATAAATTAATGTTAACTGGCGTTTGTATGTTGGGTTTAATACTGATGGTTTGCTTTATTGTTCTGTAGCCCTGTGCGCTGGCTTCAATGCTATGTGGAACTGCCGATAACTTACGTTCGATACTTTGAATGGCCTGTTGTGACATTGCTTGCCCGTCAATTTTTATTAATGCGGGTACGTTGGTGTTAATCGCAACACTTCCAAACTGGGGGTTTAAACTAATTGCGATATCTAGCGGCTTACTCGGGTCAAGCGAAACTGTTCGAGAAAACTCACTAAAACCGGCTTTTGAATAGCTGATGCGATGTTGCTTATTTGCTGCGAGTTTAACCTCACCCAAGGCATATTCAACTGCATTTATTAATAGCAAACCGTCGCTGGGTTGTGCACTGATGTTTACAATACCGGGTTTTGGTGCAAGCTGATAATTACGCGTAGGATGCAAGAAAGAAGCGCTAATTGGCACTACTTCGGTCACTGTTTCGTAGTCTTCACTTGTTAACTCAATGAGATGCTCGCCGCCTTTTAACGCGAGTTTAAGCGGTGTATTTCCTCTTGGCTCGCCATTGTGACTCACCATGACACCCGCGGGCACTGAGTTAATGCTCACGGAGCCTTCTATTAGCACAAAGTCGGCTTGCAAGCTTACTTCCTCTGCGCGTTCAAGGCTTAAGCTCTGGTTAAAGTCTTGATAATAAGGGTGAGTAACATCTAATTGATAATTACCCGGTGCGGTTTTGTGGGCCAGCTTGGCACCAACATGCACTAGATTGCCGTTTAAAAACCATTGTGTCAGGTCTTGCCACTTTGAAAAGTCAGGGTCTTGAGTGCTTACAACAGCGTTTATTTGCGCAGGTGTCGGCAACAGTACAATCTCTATCGTTGACGGGCTTTGGCTATCAATATTCACCTTTGCGCTTTGAAAGGTATCAGCACTCACTTCAACACTTATCTCGCCACCGAGCGTATATATATTGGAATCGCCTACCCAAGCAAAACCAGATAATAGCTTAAGCTTTGCACTAGGCAGAGCTTCGCTGGGCCCTACTATTACCTTAAAACCTTGCACAAAAAAGAGCCATAGTAAAAAGCTTAATAATATGAAAAGCGTTATAGACCCCGACAAAAAAAACACGCCTACGCCTTTACGCTGGGCGCTTTTTATACGCGCATCAATTTTGCTGGGCGCTTCAACAGTGTTTTCAGGTTCTTGTTCTTTTTTATCGTCCGACATTTTCACTTATTCTTATATTAATCATATGAGCAAACCATCAAGCAAGCACGCGCTTACAACTTGTCATCGTTTTGAAGATTCACTGTTAGTGGGGTATTTGCCTCAACCACAATATCTAAGCGTTTGTTACGATAACCATCGCGTCTCGCTTCAAGCACATATTTGCCTGGCGTAAGCTCTATTACCTTTTCAGTGTGCTCCCCAACATGCCCAACACCAATCACCAGAATATAGCTTTCTCCGTCTGACTGTACCGTTACTTTTACCGGCTCAGAGTAGCTATCAATTGTATTGGCAACTTGCATTATATCAGCCTGCAAGCTAGGCGAGAGCAAAGATGGGTTGATAGACTCCTGCAGCATGTTTTGTGCTGCTTGGCGAATATTCTCGTCGGCCAAGCGCTCTGGTCTACTTATGAATACCGCGAGTGACTTTTTCGCTTTGAGCACGCTTGCTGCTTTGCTTTGATACTCGAGTAAGGTGGCGTCAGATGGATAGCGAGCTTTTGATTGAGCCACTATATTAGCGACTTCTTGCCATTTATCTTGCTCGCCCGCCCTAATCACTTGCTGCTTTATTTGGCCAAGCCCTTGCTGTTGACGCAAGCTATTTACTTGGGTTTGAAGAGTCTGTGCGCCTTTGCTGCTTGGTTTAATCGCTTTTGCCTGTTTAATAAACTGCTCAGCTTTACTCAATTGCCCTGCATCTATAGCTTGTTGCGCTTTTTCCAGTGATTGACTTAGTTGTTGTTGGTCGTACTCTGTTTTGACTTCTTGCAAGTCTTCATTTAAGGCATTGCGCTCAGGGTCTAGGTCAATAATATCTGTCAGCACTTCTATTTGTTTGGGCAAGTTACGCTCTACCTTTGCCACTTGTAAATCACCCAGTAAAGATTCAATTTCGCCAAAAGCTTGAATGCGATTTTGCAAAGCCTCTGCCTCTGCGTTGTCTGAATGTAAATTAATTGCTTTGTTTAAGGCGAGCTGTGCTTGCGGAATATTGCCTTGTTCAAATTGCATTTGTGCTGTTTGTAAATAGCCGTCAACCTCGCTTTGCCACTGCTTAATTAGGTTTTCTGAATTGGTATACAGTAGTGCTATTTTGGTCTTGGCGTCAGCAAAGGCGCCTTTTGCAAAACTGCTAAGCACCTGTTCTTTGAGTAAACGAAGCCCGCCTACTTCACCGTTATTCCAATCGGCTAGTTGCATCTTATTTATTTGAGGCTGAATACGTATTTCGTATTGCGTCAATGCCTGTTTAAACTCTTCCCTAAAAACAGTAATTTCTTGTTCGGATAACGTTACTGGCGCGATAACCTGTGTTTGCATATCCTCTTGTTTATCTCTATTAAAAAGTTGCGATATTACGATGATAATAATGACAGCAATAACAACTACCGCGATACTTAAACCCACTTTCTTTATTTTTTGCTGATGGGCTTGCCGATGCGCTTGTATCTGCGCGTCGGCAGTTTGTCTGGCGTTTGCACTTTGTGCTTGCGAGCTTGGCTCGTCGGTTGAGTCTGTGGCCGTTGCGTTGTTATCTTCTTGATTGTTCGACATAGATGTAGTTGTTAAGCCTAATTAAAATTACAGTTGTACATCGGGTGTCGCTTCTTCTTCAAAAAGCTTGCGAAGATGTGTTTTCCACTGCAAATATTGCTCTTGAGCGGTTCCTTTTAATTCAATTGTTTGATCTTCAAACTCCATAATAGTTGGGCTTACACTCAAATCCATTGCTTGGCCTTGCTCGTCTATTACAGCGCTATGTACTTTCATTCGTGAGTTATTTTTAAAGGCCTCGTTAATTGCCCATACAGAGCCGATGCCCGCGGCTACCGCGCCTATATCATAATCGGGGGTAGAACCACCGCGCTCTCTTTGTTTATCAGCGCCCTTTTTAATCAATATAGCAGCCAAAATGGCAGCGCCTATGCCTAATGCCGCTTTGGTATTGCGTTCAAATTTGGCTTCTCGTTCTGCGAGTATTTCGGGCAAGGTTTCGGCTTGCCAAGTTGAATAGGCATCTTTTGTTTTTGCTTCAAACACTTCATAGTTATCCTGAAGTCTGTCTACAAACAACAGCTCTTGGGCGCGCAGGTCTTTGATGCGTTGTAGCATAGGGTCATTTTCGTCAGGCAAACTGGTTAATTCAAACTTGTAGTATCGCTGGCTACCTTTGCGCTTTATTTCTGTACTGATATATTGATCAAAGTTTTCTGGCGAATAATAGCGCGCATAGCGCATTAAAGAGACTTCTTTTATTGCCTGCTTGTCTTCTTCAGAAAGTTGACTTAATAGCTCAACTACATAGTCACTAGCTCTTGTAAATACTGGCTCGTATGGATTTTTATCTTTGTTGCGTTGGTCGCGCAAAAATCCTTCTGATACCGTATGTTCAAATTCTTTAGCGCCTAATATTTCGCCAGAGGCATCTAACACCGTCACGCTAATTTCGACCACTTCGCTGTCTGACTTTTCAATACGGCCAAGCACAAATAAATCTGATGGCGTGCTTGCGTCAGGCACCACGCTAACGCTGCCAAACACTTTCTCATCGTCTAGCGCTGTTTTCATTTCAGCAGCAAACAATTTGGCTTCGGTGCGCCTAAGCTGCGGCCAAATGCCTTCTTCTACGAGTTCATCACCGTCTATCTCGCCAAATTCATCGAGTGGAAACCCTGGGTCAAAACTCGGTACGGCGACATCTAAAAATGTATTTGCATTTAAAAGAGCTGCAGAATTTTGTTGTTTGTTTGCTTTAGCAGTAGTGCCTGCATCAGGTCCAACTGGCCCGACTAAAATGGGTTGACTGCTTCGACTGCCTGTACTTTGACAACCGCTAAGCACAACGCATGCACTTAACACCGTCAAACTTAATAAACGCAGGCTCTTTTTTACAAATACTTTCAATGTTCAGTCCTCAAACTCGTCTGTAGTGCAAACAAAATACTCACTGACATATTGTTGGCGTAGCGGTACTTTCTATTTATCCACACTTGTATGTTTCATATTGCTCTTTTAATCCCTTAAGCATATCAGGATCGTCAATCGATTTGATCTCATTGTACAGAAGCTTACAAATTATTTTATCGTTATCTTTAGGCGGGATAACACCGCGCTGGGCCGGCGTTATGTTTTTATCGGATTGCGTTGGCTCGCTTATATTTGAGTTTGAAGGTGGCTGTGCTCCTTGATTTTCGTCTGTTTGCGGGCCTTGGGTGTCATTTTCACCGGCTTCATTAGCTTGGCCACTTCCATCCGCGCCTTCCTCACTCTCTTGACCTCCACCAGCTCCTTCGCCACCGCCACCGCCACCACTCATGCTTTGCTGAACAGTGCTTACGCAAGTACTGTATTGATCAATTGAATCTTGCAAAGACCCATCGAGTAAAGCAATCCGTTCTTCTTTGGTAAGTAAGTTGGGGTCAATATCTTCTATTGCCACTTGGGTGCATTCATAAGCATTAGTTGGCTGAGTTGCCTGCATTTGAGGAAGCTGAGAAGATGTTGTTTGTTGAAAAGCCAACACATTTGCACTGCCCATAACGAGCATGAAAAATGATGACTTAATTAATATTAAGCTCTTACAAACCATAGTTTTATCAATAGTTAAGTGTTTAAAGCAGCTTGTTTTTGGCACCATAATTTCATCCTTTTAATATGCTAAAGCCATAACTTACTCGTTATCATATTATTCATTTGGGCATTCAGCTTAACTGTCAATAGTCACCGTGCCGTTTTGGACCTACAACATGATTACGAAGCTTGGCAGCAGAATTCGAGCATTTATTTATAATTAGAATAGCACATTGTAAAAAGGTTCACGGATGAAGAAAGTCACTTTGTTCACCCGTCTTGTATACCATTGAAACGCGAAGAATCAAATTAGCTATTTTAGTTTTGCTAAATCGGCCCAACGTAAGCCAAATTTAGCTAAATACTTTTGCAAACGGCTCGAGTCGTTACTGCTCGTTTTAGTCTGACGAGAAACGTCAAACAAAGCCCGACCTGCAGCAGCCATACTTGGTTTAGTGCGGCACACATTCACCACAAAGCCTAATTGATTGCGGTCAAACGTGTCGAGTTTTTCAGCTTTGATAGACACTTCCTTTAGGCTACTTATGAGATCATCTGTGTTGGTAATCTTTGATTCGTTGTTCTCAAACTGATTGTCACTCTCTAACGAATTACCTTGCTCACTATTTGCCGGGTTAAATTCGTTTTTATCTGTCCATTGTCTGTGCAGTTTTTCAAACTCTTGTAGTAATTCAGCGCTTATAACACCGGCGCTTAAAGTGCATAAACGTAAAAGTGCGGCTTTAAAATCGATAAAGTTGCCACGCCAACTTGCGTTATCAGCGCTAGCAAGTTCGATAAATAGGTCTTTTGCATCTTCACTGAATCGCACTTGTTTGTTTTGCTCTTGGGCATAACGCGTCAGTTCGTATTCAATATTTTCAGGAATATCTACTATGCGTTGCCCCAGCGAAGGTAAGGGATATTGCCATAAGCTCAATTGAGCAAATAAGCTTTCACTAAAACGACCTTGTTGTGTTTCTAGTTTTAAGTCTTTACTGGTAGCAGCAATTAGTTGGATATTGCATTTAGTAGGCGTTTCACTCCCACTGGCCAAAAACTCACCCTCTTTAATTACCTGTAAAATAATGTCTTGTGCTTCTAGGCTCAAATTGCTTATTTCATCTAGAAATAAAGTCCCGCCTTCTGCATCAGCTAAGTAAGCGAGTGTGTGTGCATCGCCATGCGCTTCAGACTTATGTAGGTGCCCGCATAATTGCGCACGAGCATTCTGCTTATCTAAGCTAGCGCAGTTGAGCACTACAAATGGGCCTTTAAGCATGCTTTTACTCGTTTTCAATGCATGAATATTGCTCGCCAAATTACGTTTGCCCGTGCCGAGATCGCCGCTTATAAGCAAAGGAGCATTTGAACGACTCGCTACTTTTTCAATCTCCTGTATTAGATTGTTAAGATTGTCATTTTGAGTAAGGATACCTGTTTTAAGGATATCTGTAGACTGCAACTTTTCTTGCTCAAACCGACTCGCCAGTTTTTCATACTTCGACAAGTCAGTATCTATAATATGCGCTCGGCCAATGTATTCTTTATCTTTGTTTTTGTCAGGAGAAGTTTGAATAACGCGCCCGGGAAAATAGTTACTTTCGGTGAGCATAAAGCCGCACACCTGGACCACATGCGAACCTGTGGTGATATGAAACAGATAATCGTAAGTGTCAGTTTCAAAACTGAAGGCTTTGCACCAGTCATATAGCTTTGCGTAAACTTCTTCAAAATCCCAGGGGTCATCAAAATGCATGGTTTGCAGGTTCACCTCGGTATCTTCTGACACCTCGCTAATGTCGGCTTTAACCGTTTCGGCTAAACGTGCACTGTGGTTGTCGTGCAAGAGGTAAAGCTGGTGTATCGGCAAATCTTCTTGACTGCACAAACCAATGTTGGGACGCCATTTATGCCATCTGTCCCAGCGTTTCCCGGCAAAGTCGAGTACAGTACCTAACAAACTGATTGCTATGGTTTTTCTTTGCATATACTTTTGCCCACCTAGATTTGAATAAGCTATCTATATAGATAGATCTCTATCTTAAATTATACAAAAAGTAAACTGGTGTTTTTTTGACCATTATAAAACCTCATTATTTTCAGTTACTTATCGATTTTCCTTTATTTTTACAATACCAATTAATTTAACAATCAAGCCGGCTACGCTTTCCGTCCTGCCTTAACCATGTGCTAAGTATCTGTTTTAGTGCTAATTGTTAATAGGCATCATTAGTAAATGTGCTATACAATAAAGATGCCAATTTTTGAGCTACTTAATTCAATCTACTAAGGCTGAAGATTTAACCCGGTGCATAAAGATATCGATACTCAATTACCTCAAACCTATTTAG
>CAZXTD010000138.1:0-11896 GCA_964643575.1 uncultured Glaciecola sp.
AATGCATAATACCTACGGCGTCGTCTATGCTGTCGCGATAAAGCAATACGCGCGTGTGCTGTGAATGGGTAAGCTGTTTTTGGATTATTTTCCAGTCGTCGTTTACATCAATGGCATAAATATCACTGCGAGGCATCATGATGTCTTCTGCCGTTACTTTTTCAAGATCAAGAATACTGACTAACATTTCTTGGTGTTTTTGGGGAATTAACGCACCAGCCTCGTGCACAACCGTGCGCAACTCTTCTTGACTCAATGCTGTATCGCTATGACTAACCGGGTTGATTCTAAGCACGCTGTTGGTCATTAAATTGACTAATTTAACTGCCGGCGTGAACAAATAAAGTAAAGGAACTAAAATAAACGAACTGGGAAATGCAATTTTTTCAGGATAAAGTGCAGCAAACGTTTTAGGCGTAACCTCTGCAAAGACCAAAATGATGAGCGTTAAACCAATAAGTACGGCTAGCGGCCCGTAAATGGGGCCAAACAAGCGAATGCCGAGCTCGCCAGCAATCATTGTTGCGCCAATGTTGACCAAGTTATTGCCAATTAATATTAAGCCGATGAGTTTATCTGGGCGCTCGAGTAGTCTTTCGACGCGTTTAGCGCCGCTTAAGCCCTCATTTGATAAGTGTTTTAGGCGATAACGGTTGATGCTCATCAAGCCTGTTTCTGAACTCGAAAAATAAGCAGACAAGAAAATAAGTAAAACGAGTAAAATCGTTAACAGTGAAGTATCTAGCTGATCCAATTAATCAATCCTTTAGGAAGCGATTGCCAAGGCAAAGGTTTTCCTATTATGTTGGCCAATAACTGAACCATAAAAAATAAATGTGAATGTTGCTGTATTTGCATAATTTAGTTTAACAGTAGTTCTTTTACTAGGCGGCTACCAAAGTAACCCAAGCTCAACAAAAGTAATCCTACAAAATTAAATAGCACCGTGATACGAGCTTTTAGTCCTATGGTTTTATGAAGCACAATACATGCCAAATAGCAGGCCAAGGCCATACTGGATAAAAGCGTTTTATGTGCGTAACCGTCGGCAAGCATGTTAGGGACAAAAACAAAACCGCTAATAAGTGCAATCGCCAACATAGTCGCACCAAGTCCCATCAGCTGATACAAAATATGCTCTACAGACATTAGTGGAGGCAAGTTGCCCGTTAGCATAATACGGCTTTTATGTTTAAGTTGATAATTGATAAAGGCGAGTTGGCATGCGTACAACATGCTTATGCTGAGCACCCCAAAAGCAATTAACGACAATAAAATGTGGCTGACCATGCCAATACCCATGTTAACGTCAATGCCAGTAGTGGGGGGTAAAAGCGCTTCTAAGCTAATAAAAAAAGCTGAAACAAAACACACAACGGGTAAAAACAGCAGGTTTTTAATAAAGCGGTTTGTAATAAGCATGGTTAAGGTCACGAGCCAAGCCAGCATAGCTGCAACAAACGAAAGGCTCAATTGCTCTCCAGAGTGCGCATTAATAGACAAGACTAAAACAACCAAGTGCCCTAAAAGAGCAAGCATTAATAAGGGTAGGGCGAATCGTAGAGTGTTAGATGACTGCTTAAAAAATTGCTGAGTGTAAAAAGTACCCGCAGCAATATACGCGATAAATGTCAGTAAAAAAGCGAGTAGGCTCAATGACACGGGCAGTCCTTAATCGTATATAAAGCGGTTGATAGCTGCATTAGTTTGTTGAATTGCCTATTTTGGGTAGTATACAAAGCTTGATATTGTTCGCTTGCTTAAGTTGTTCGATATATAAAAATAATAGCAATAATACGCTGTGCGCTCAAATTACGATGAATAAAATTCACGCAACGATTACCATCGCGCTGTGCTTATTGTATACTCTTTCTCAAATTAGAAAATACAAATATATAGTTAATTATGTTTCAGAATTTAACAGACCGTTTAGGCCAGACTCTTAAGAACATTAGCGGCAAAGGCCGTTTAACTGAAGACAATATCAAAGACACGCTGCGCGAGGTGCGCATGGCTTTGCTAGAAGCCGATGTTGCTTTGCCCGTGGTCAAAGACTTTATTGCTAACGTTAAAACTCGCGCTGTGGGCGCTGAGGTCTCTAAAAGCCTGCAGCCTGGTCAAATGTTTGTCAAAATTGTGCAGAGCGAGCTCGAGCACGCCATGGGTGACGGTACCGAAGGCCTTAACCTAGCAGCTACCCCGCCAGCAGTCATCATGATGGCAGGCTTACAAGGTGCGGGTAAAACCACCAGTGTCGGTAAACTTGCAAAATACTTAACTGAGCGCGAAAAGAAAAAGGTTGTAGTAGTTAGCGCCGACGTATATCGCCCTGCAGCAATAAAACAGTTACAAACGTTATCAGAAGAAGTTGGCGTAGAGTGTTACCCGTCTACTATCATGCAAAAGCCCGTGGATATCGTAAATGCTGCGATTGACCACGCAAAACGTCAGTTTTTTGATGTGCTGCTTGTCGATACCGCAGGCCGTTTAGCCGTTGACGAAAAAATGATGGACGAGATTAAACAGTTGCACGCTGCGGTTAATCCTGTCGAAACATTGTTTGTGGTAGACGCCATGACCGGCCAAGATGCTGCCAACACTGCTAAAGCATTTAATGAAGCCTTGCCATTAACCGGCGTGATTTTGACTAAAGCAGATGGTGATGCACGTGGCGGTGCGGCTTTATCGGTTAAACACATCACGGGCAAGCCTATTAAGTTTTTGGGTATGGGCGAAAAACTTGATGCACTTGAGCCTTTTCATCCACAAAGAATTGCGTCGCGCATATTGGGCATGGGCGATGTACTGAGCTTAATTGAAGACGTAGAACGTAAGGTTGACCGCAAACAAGCTGAGCGAGTCGCTAAAAAAATCCAAAAAGGCCAAGGTTTTGACCTACAAGACTTTAAAGAGCAGCTAGAGCAAATGCGCAACATGGGCGGCATGATGTCGCTTATGGATAAACTGCCGGGCATGGGCGGAATGTCTGCGAAGATGAAAGACCAAGCTAACGATAAACAGTTTACGCAAATGGAAGCGATTATTAATTCAATGACACCCGGCGAAAGGCAAAAACCTGATGTGATAAAAGGCTCTCGCAAACGCCGTATTGCAACGGGTTCAGGCACTCAAATTCAAGATGTAAACCGCCTACTTAAACAGTTTACGCAAATGCAAAAGATGATGAAAAAGATGGGCGGCGGTGGCGGCATGAAAAAAATGATGCGCGGCATGGGTGGTATGATGCCACCTGGCGGTATGGGTGGTGGTATGCCAGGCGGCATGCCTAAAGGTTTACCGCCAGGTATGGGCGGGTTTGGGCGTAAAAAATAGGGTCGTCCATCAGCAATTGTTGAGTCCAAACATTTAATAATCACAAGCCTGTAAAAATACTATAAAAAGAGGCAAGGGTATGCGAAGAACATTACGACAAGTTACGTGGCGGCAATTGGGGCAACTCATGGGGCGACTATCGAACCTTACATTGTTAATGTGCGTATCGCTTCTTTTTTCAATTGCCTATGCCCAGACTACAGATAAAAACGCTTATTCCACAACGAGTAATAAGGCGCTAGCGGGCACTTTAGTTGTTGTTAATAAAAGTGACGACTCGGTCAGTATTGTAGATATCGCTACTGGCCAGATTATTAACGCACTTCCTACAGGCAAAGGTCCTCACGAGTTAATTGTTTCTAAAGACGGAGAGTGGGCTGTTAGTACCGACTTTGTGGGTGGTGACAGTCTTACTGTTTTTAATATCCCGAAGCAAAAAGTAGCTCGCACTATTCCCCTCAAAAAATACCCGGGTCCTCACGGCATTCGCTTTATCAAAAATGATAAGCAGGTCGCTTTCACTTCTGGGAAAAGCCAACATTTGGTAATTGTTGATATTCATACCGGTGAAGTAGTAAACGCCATCAACACAAAGCAAAATACAACGCATATGGTAGCAATAGCGGCGGCCGAAGATTTGGCTTATACGACCAATATTCGCTCTGACAGTATTTCTAAAATCAATTTAGCAACAAACTTAGTGGTAAAACAAATACCTGCACAAGCGATGCCTGAAGCGATTAATATTACCCAAGACGGTCAGCAGTTGTGGTATGGCGCTAATAAAAAAGGCTTGCTTACCGTGCTCGATGTCAGTAGTGAAAATAGTAAACAGATCGCGCAGTTTAAAGGTTTTAAGTTTCCTTACCGAGTGTTGTTTTCTCACGATGAAAAAGTCGCGCTAGTGCCTGACTTTCGTAAAAGTGACATTCGCTTTTTTGATGTCGCGAACAAAAAAGAAATTGGGCGAATTGATTTGGGTGAAAACGCCGGACCGCAGGGCATTACACTGCATCCAAACGCAGATATCGCATTTTTGTCGCTAAACTTGCGCAATAAAGTGGTTGCGATTGATATTGCCACGCGTAGCATTATTGCTGAGTATCCTACTGGAAATAACCCCGATGGCATTGGGTTTAGCGCACTGCAACTAGTGCCTTAGCGTAAAAAGAAGAGCTTTTTTATATGGATGTAGACGCTTTAAAAACGTATTTAATTAACAAGCCTGACGCCCAGTGTAGTTTTCCGTTTGGAGAAGACGTGCCTGTTTACAAGGTCAAAGGCAAAATATTTGCGCTTGTCGGTGAACGCACATTACCTGACAAAGAGGCTGCCCAAGTGATGCTAAACCTTAAATGCGACCCCGATGAAGCACTCGCTTTAAGGGATATTTTTAACGACATCAAAGCGGGTTATCACGCTAATAAAAAACACTGGATATCAATTTACTTCGATCCTCAACATGGCAGTGATGTGCCCGATGGTGAAGTGCAACGCTTAATTGATAACTCGTTTTTACTTGTGCTCAATAAATTAACGAAAGCACAACAGGTATCAGTTCGCTTGAAGCTTTAATATGGTGTTTTCATAATATCGTATAGCGGCAAACGGCAGTTTTGTAGCTACATAGCTACTAGAGATGGCAAATAATAGGATAGTAGACTTAATGCATAAAATATTACGAGTATTAGCAATTATCATCGGTGCGGTGATTGCCATTTATTTAATGATAACGCTGTTTGTTGTTTTTCTAGTACTGGCTGCAATTGGATTATTGTTTTTCCTTTACGCGAAATACTTCGGCAAGGCTGCGGGTTTTAAAACAAAAACCTCATCGCAAGGTGTAACTATTGAGTATGCTGAGTATCAAAGTGATTTTGATGATACTTTAAACGAGTCTAGTTCTAATGAGCATGGGTCTGATAAGCTGCGCAAAACCGATGTCAAACCCAATAGTGAAGCTGATTCTAGGCCACCAATTGAACACGATAAATAAACAAAGTTATGCAAGCGTTTATGCTGCTTTCATTACTAACACACCAACCATTTGTATGGCATGATAATACTAGGAAACGCCAGTACACCAAAAAAAGGAAGCTTACCAATGTCTAAAGCCTTTATTTACGGGTTATTTTTATCACTGCTCTTATCTAGTGCATTTACTGCAAGCGCAATACAAGAAGAAAGCGAAGAACCTGCTGCGCAAACAGAAGATACCTCAGATGAAGCAAAGTCAAACGATGATGAAGACGAAGAGGCTGAAGAAGAGCCCGATACCTTAGAGGTAGTTGTCGAAGACATGGAGTATTTTCCGGGGATCTTTGATTTGTATCGAGATACCGAGAATGGCTCGTTGCACATGGCGATTAAACAATCGCAAATAGATAAAGAGTTTTTATACTTTGCGACAATCAACAATGGTGTGCTAGAGGCGTGGTCTCGCAGGGGCCGTCCGGTTGCTCAAGACTTGATTGAAGTACGCCGTTATTTTGACCGCATCGACTTTGTAAAGAAGAACACGAATTATGTTATTGACCCTGATAGCGCCTTAGCTAATGGTGGCATGGCAAATATCACCGATGCTGTGCTCGCAAGTGCCGACATTATTGCCACATCTGAAGACGAAGAATCGTTTTTAATTAACGCAGATGGTTTATTTCAAACCGAAGCGCTTGCTCGCATTACTTATGGCTTAAACCCAGAGCGTCCATCTTACAAGCAGTTTAATATTGGCCGTTTGTCAGAAGACAAAGTGAAATACACGCATGTTGGTGTTTACCCTGAAAACCTCAATGTGTTGGCTGATTTTGTCTATGAAAATTCAGAACCTTATGTGGGCGGAAGCCCTCGTGTAGCCGATGCACGTGCTACCACTATAAGTGTGCAGCATAGTTTTGTAAAAATGCCCGATAACGATTTTGTGCCTCGTTTGGACGACCACCGAGTGGGTTATTTTCAAGCGCAAGCTACTGACTTAAATAGCTACGAACTTACCCCTTATCGTGATTTTATTAACCGTTTCCATCTAGTGAAAAAAGACCCTGATGCTGCTTTGTCTGAGCCGGTTGAACCCATCGTTTGGTGGATTGAAAATACCGCGCCGCTTGAATACAGAGAACGCTTGAAAGAAGGCGTGTTAGCGTGGAATAGTTCGTTTGAAAAAGCCGGTTTTAAAAACGCGATAGTGGTAAAACAGCAGCCCGACGATGTTGATTGGAACGCTGAAGATATTCGTTATAACGTCATCCGTTTTTCAAATACACCTAATGCGGGCTCTGCCTTCGGTCCTAATTACGTGAATCCGCTCACCGGCCAAATACTTGGCGGCGACGTCATGTTTGAGCATTCATTTTTGTCTATTTCAGCACTTAGAGACGATATCTTAGCTAACCCAGAAGGCTTTTTAGAAAGCTTTTTAGCTAGTGATGACGAACATGAGCATCAACATCTGAACAAGCTTATGCGCTGCTCTAAAGGCTACCATATGCGTGAAATGGTTAACTTTGGTCATCTAGCCTTAAGCGCCATGAACGCAACGGTAAGCGAAAAGCGCAAAATAATTGACCAGATGCTGATGGAGCTAATGTTGCACGAAGTAGGTCACGTGCTTGGCTTGTCGCACAATATGAAGGCATCTAACTACCGGTCAGTCGAAGACGTTCTCGATGGCGATGAAACCCAAGGTATTACCACAGCCTCTATTATGGATTACACCGCTTTAGTCATTAATAAACCAGGCGAAGAACAAGGTGACTTCTTTGCCACAAAACCAGGCCCTTATGATGATTGGGCGATACAATTTGGTTACGACCCCGACTTAGAAGGTGAAGCACGCGAAAAACACTTAGCGCGCTCAACAGAGCCGCAACTCATGTTTGGTAATGATGCTGACGATATGCGTTCGCCGGGAAGTGGTATTGACCCGCGTGTGAATATTTGGGATATGTCGGACGACAGCATTGCTTTTGCCGAATATCAATTTGAGCTCATCGACGAGGTTACCCCGCTACTTAAAGATAAATTAAACGAACCGGGTGAAACATGGGCAAAACTGCGTGTGGCTACCAGTACCATGATTACGTATAAAGCGCGCCCTGCTGCCGCCGTTGCTAGCTATATTGGTGGGGTTGAAGTGACTCGTTTTGACCAAGGGCAAGAAAGTGATTCACCGCCATATGTGCCAGTGCCAATGGACAGACAAAAAGATGCCATGGAAATTTTGGGCGAGTATATTTTTGCACCCGATGCTTTTTCGCTACCCGACGAGTTGGTACAGTATTCGTTAATGCAGCGCAGAGGCTTTGCACACTGGGGAAATAACGAAGACCCTAAATTACACCAATTAGTACTGGGCGTTCAAAAAACAGCGCTCGCTCGCTTGCTTAACCCTACCGTGATGCTGCGCCTGAGCGATACCACGCTGTATGGTAACGAATATACCGTTGAAGAAATGACTAGCGATTTAACCGACGCTATTTTCAAAGATGATATTAAGTCGACCATAAATAGCCACAGGCGACTATTGCAACACGATTATGTGGAGCAACTTATTGGTATTTTAGAAGGTGAAAGCCACGACCCACTGGCCAAAGCAGCCATATTTACTCAGCTTACACAAATCTACGATTGGGTAACGAGTGGCCGAGTAAAAGATGCAGCCAGTAAGTCGCATAGAGCGTATTTGGCTTATTTGATTAATGAAAGTCTCGACTTAGACGATTAATCGATATCGACAAAGCCGCATCTTCATATTCATAACGGCTTAGGCAAAATGGATGAGTAATAGAAGTGTTTAAAACCGTCTTTAAAATTGTCTTTGCTGTTATCGGGTTAGTATTAATTGCTTTGGGTATTTGGCTTTATAAGCCTTTGCCCAAGCATCCTCCTATTGAATTGTTAGAAGCCAGTGCCGCGCCTTACTATGCCGATGTAATTAGAGATGAATGGGGCGTACCGCACATTATTGGCAAAACCGATGCCGATACTTCTTTTGGGCTTGCTTATGCCCATGCCGAAGACGACTATCAAACAATACAAAATGTAATAGCTGCAACTCGCGGTAATCTAGCTCGCTACCAAGGCTTGGACGCGGCACCTACCGACTATATCGTGTCTTTACTCAATGTGTGGCCAACCTTAGAGGCACGTTACGAAACAGATGTGCCCGAAAATGTAAAGGCGATAGCTAAGTCCTATGCCGCCGGTTTAAATTTGTATGCAAGCCGAAACATAGACGCCACATGGCAAGGGCTTGCGCCATTTTCTGCTGAAGATGTGCTGGCCGGGTTTATGTTTAAAACGCCGTTTTTTTATGGCTTAGATAAAACACTTCTAGGGTTATTTGATGAAAGCAGGGATCTCGAATTGTCACCAGCTGATTGGGCACAGGCGCGTGCGTTTCATGTTGCGCCGAAGTCTGGTATTGAACTTGGCTCAAATGGTTTTGCGGTTAGCGCAAAGCGCTCGGGTGATGATACTACCCGCTTAATGATAAACTCGCATCAACCTCTAACAGGTCCTGTAGCTTGGTATGAAGCACATCTTCAATCTGAAGAAGGCTTGAATATTATGGGCGGTCTGTTCCCTGGTACGCCAGTAATTTTGCATGGTTTTAATCCACATTTAGGTTGGGCAAATACGGTCAATCATATCGACCTTTCCGATACCTTTGTGCTCACCCGTAACCCAAACAACGACATGCAATACCGCTTAGATGGTCAATGGAAAGACTTTGAAGTGCAAGATGTGACCATTGAAGTCCGCTTATTCGGCCCATTCGCTTTTAACGCAAAACGCAAAGTGCTTCGAAGTGTGCACGGGCCGGTAATAGAAGGTAAGCAGCACACCTTTGCACTAAGGTATGCCGGTGCAGGAGAGATACGACAGCTTGAACAATATTACGCGCTAAACAAAGCGAAAAATTTAGATGAGTTCATGACTTCAATGGAAATGAATGCCTTGCCTAGCATTAACTATGTGTACGCGGACAAAGACGATAATATAGGCTTTATCCACAATGCTCAGTATCCCAACAGAACCATAGACGGTAATTGGCTGGATGATATTCCGGGCGACCGCTCCGACCTTATTTGGCAAGGCTACCTAGATTACGAAAAAGTACCCAAACTTATCAACCCGCAATCGGGCTTTGTTTTTAATGCTAATAATACGCCCTTTACGGCTACGGACGGGCCCGACAATTTACGCGCATCAGATTTTCCTCAAACCATGGGCTTGGCATCGGAAGAGACCAATCGTTCTTTACGCGTCATGGAGCTTGTGAAGCCAGAGCAACCGATGACTAAACAAGCCTTATTAAAACTTAAGTTTGACCACACCTATTCACTTGAATCTGAAGAGTATTTGGCAATCTTAAAAATCGTCAATATGGATTGGTCTCATGCGCCTGAGTTGGCTGATGCAGTCAGTCGTTTGAAAAATTGGGACCGCAACATGGACGCAGCAAATACCGAAGCGTCTATTGCAGGCTTGATATTAAACAGACTTACGCAAAACGATAGTTTGACAAATCCTAACGAGCAAGCGCTTAAAGAGGCGCTGGTTTACGCCTATGAGCATTTAATGAAAACTTATTCGAGCTTAGATGTTGCATGGGGTAAAGTAAATTATATAAGGCGTGGCAACGCTGCAGCTCCTCTTAGCGGCGGGCCAGATACGCTCAGAGCTTTTTATTCATTAGGACTTGAAGATGGAGAGACGCACGTAACTAATGGTGACTCATGGATAGCGCTAGTTGAATGGCCAAGAGGCGGCGAGGTAAGGGCAGATGTTATTCATCAGTTTGGCGCTGCTACCGCGCAGGCAGACTCTATACATTATAACGATCAATTGCCATTGTTTGCTGCCAAACAATGGCGGAGGATTGATTTTGATTTAGCGCGGATAAAAGAATCGGCAACGCGGGTTTATTCGGTGACTGTTGAGTAGCGCGCAAATAAAAGTGTATCTCTACTGCAATTGTTGCTGCTTCCATGTGCGAAAATACCAAACAAAACCAGCTAAACACAATGCAAGCGTGACCAAACTCGATTTAAGCGTGTCGTCATAATTCACAATGTAAACGAAAATGAAGAAATAAACAGGAAGCACGCCAATTAATATAATAGCTATGTCTTTTCGAAAACGCTCGTATATCAAAGAAAGTACCGACAGTAATATAAACTTTGGGACGGCTAGCGTAAATTCAACAAACTCAGCTTTAAGTTGGGTCATGTCATTTGCAAGGATACTGAGTAAGACTAGGTGTAAACAAACAACGAAGAAAGCGAGAGAAAAGTAATAGCCCACATATAATTTTGTTAGTTCGTTAATATAGGTATTGTGAGACTTCGAAGGAACGATATACCATAGAAATTTGGCTCGATTGTGCGTTTTGATAAATACTTTTGCTAATGAAGCGATTGTAAATACTATTTGAAAACCTACAAGCATGTAGTATTGACGCATGAGGTCTCCCTCGATATCGTCCGATATTTTATCTGCATACATAACAAAAAAAATGAAAATTGCCAGCGGAGCTAAAATTGAAATAGGGCCAAGAGAGACCTCTTTGCGAGTGAACAATAAACGACTGAGTTTTGTGTTGCTCATGAAGAGGTTAAAGTAAACTCGATATGCCGAATACAAGCAATCAGTAATTGAAGTTAAGGTATTTTTAAACGATTTAGTTTTAGTATTGCCATTATTAAGATTCATTAAACGCTGAAATACTTCTTTCAGCGCTAGCGGGCTTGATTCCTCATGCTCGTAAGGCAATTTTAGTTTTTGCTTAATATTCCGAATAACTAAGAAATAAAGACCAATAAATATGAGAGATAGTAGTAATGCGAACTTCTCAATTAGCGTAATTTGCTCTTGAAAAAATTGGGCTAAAATTACTTCATCGGAAGCGTCTAATAATCGAAGACTAAAAAAACTCATTCCGAAAATGAATGCACCAAAGAGTGCTACATAAGCAAATTTTTCGATTCTTCGTAGGCAGTGTCTTACCAACAACAAACTGGCGACTTGAGTAAATAAAACCCCCGCAATATAAGTTTGCCAGTTACTAAAGATAAAATAACAAACAATAGATGAAATCAATAACGATACAACAAGCTGAGACCTAAACATATGGATACTGAAGTCTGGCAAGAGCAAACTATGTACATTTTTGTTTTGGCTATGTAGTCCATTAAAAATTAATGAGTTGAAAAAAATGATACCAGCCCAAAATGTCGCAAACTTAATAATCTCTTCTAAACCTGCAAAGGCAGTACTGTTAGCATTTTCAGCAAAAATAAAAAGCAACAGCATATAAACAGGTACAAACCCTTGAAAATGATGCCATGCAAGACGCAAATGCTTATAAAAATAGTGACTTAACGAACGCCTATTCGCTACATTAGCTTGCATCAGCTTAACTCCAAAAAGATGTCTTCTAGCGCCAAGTGTTCAACCGAAATATCAGCGTTGAGTTCATTTTTCCATCCGTCTAAAAGCGCAGGGTTAAAATCAGCAACCGTGACTCTGGCCGAGTTGTTGATGATTTTTTGTTTTAATA
>CAZXTD010000139.1:0-11509 GCA_964643575.1 uncultured Glaciecola sp.
ATTGTTGTCTTTACTCCACTGGATAAACTCCATAACGATCAAAAAGTAACCCGGAAAACCCATTTGATTGATGACTTCAAGTTCTATTTTGAGTCTGTCGTCATACTCTGGGCGCTTTTCAAGGCGATTTGCTTCATCAGGGAATAACTGAACGAGTCTGCGTTCGAGCCCAAGTTCAGACTGCTTTACCAAAAACTCTTCTGTAGTCATATCCCCTGTGGGGAAATTTGGCAAAAAGTATTCACCAAGGGTGAGACCAACGTTACAACGCTGGGCAATTTGTACGCTGTTTTCGATTGCCTCGGGTATATCAGAGAAAAGCTCAAGCATTTCTTCGCTTGAGCGCAAGTATTGCTGGTCGGTGTAGCGTTTTTCGCGCCTTGTGTCATCAAGCGTAAAACCGTCACTGATGCAGGTGCGCACTTCGTGGGCTTCAAAGTCTTCTTGTTTTAAAAAGCGAACGTTGTTGGTTGCTACAAGCGGCAGGTCGTGCTCGGCGGCAAGGCTGACCGCAGCTTCAGTGTATTCATTTTGTCCTGCGTGACCTGTGCGCTGTAATTCGATATAATAGCGGTCGTTAAAGTGGGTTTTATAAAACTCAATAACGGCGTTTATCATATCTGGCTTATTCATACCGATTGCTTTGCCTAAGTCACCATCTAGGGCGCACGATAAGACAATAATGCCCTCGTTAAATTTGGCCAAATCGCTTTGTGAAACAACCACTTTATGCTGCAAGTGACCACGCAAATACGCCTCAGATATTATATTAGTGACATTTTTATAGCCTGTTTCGTCCATTGCCAACAAACATAATTGCACTATTTGTCCGTCGACAAAATCAGATTGTAGCCATACATCGCAGCCAATAATTGGTTTAATGCCCTTGTTTTTACCGGATGAATAAAATTTTACAAGACCGCACATATTCATTAGATCGGTTAGGGCTATTGCACTAAAACCCGAATCAGCGCAGGCATCGAGAATAGGATTGACTTTATTTAGTCCATCTTGCATCGAGAAATCACTGTGCAATCGCAAGTGAACAAATTGACTCGTCACGGCTTAAAATACTCCTTGGTGCTAGGTGCACATTTCAATCTGACTATTGTACCCTGTTTTTATTCGCTAACTGAACAGGTTTAAAGCTAAATCTGTGTTCTTCAATAGGTCCATACTCAGCAAGTGCTTGCATATGGACTTTTGTTGGATAACCTTTGTGGCCTGCAAAGCCATACTGCGGGTAGCGTTTATCAAGCTCTTTCATCTCGTTGTCGCGGGTGACTTTGGCTAAAATAGAGGCAGCGGATATTTCTTCATGCAATAAATCACCTTTTACCACTGCTTCACTTTTATACTGCCATGGCGGGCAACGATTACCATCGACTCGCACAAAGTTTGGTTTAATTGATAAACCGTCAACAGCTCGGGTCATGGCAAGCATAGTGGCATGCAAAATATTAATTTCATCAATCTCTTTAGGGCTGGCGCGTCCTATAGCAAAAGCGAGGGCTTTTTCTTTGATTTCCACAAATAGCGCATCTCGTTTTTTTTCCGATAATTTTTTAGAATCAGTAAGACCCACTATAGGCTTTTGTGGGTCTAAAATAACCGCTGCTGTAACTACGTCTCCCACTAACGGGCCTCTTCCTACTTCATCCACACCAGCAATAAACGATGACGTGTTTAATGATAGCGACTTACTCAGTGTCAAAATTACACTACCTTATTTTGAAGGTTAAACTCGGTTAATAAGCGCAAGCACTTCGCTAGCCGCTTGTTTGTCGGCATCGCATTTGAGGCTTTGATGAATGCGAGTAAAAGCTTCAATAAGTTCAGCTCTATTGTTGTTATCTTGATGTAAGTTACTCGACTCCCCTGTGGCATGACTGACATGCTTTTGAGTGTTAGCAGGCACTGGCAAGCTCAGCGCCAAATGCTTAGCTAAGTTGTCGGGGTTAACGTCTTCTTGCAAAAACTCAGGCACTAGTTGCTTATTCGCTAGAATATTCGGTAAAGCAAAATAATCCGGTTTATACAAGCGCTTCATCATCGCGTAAGTCAGTGATGACATCTTATAAGCCACTACCATCGGGCGTTTACACAGCATAGCTTCGAGCGCAGCTGTGCCAGAGGCCAATAAAACACTGTCAGCGGCAATCATTATATCTCTTGCTGGCGCTCTGCTAACCGTACATTTATTGCGCAAGTCGAGTTCTTCTAAAATGGTTTTAATTTGGTGCTCACGGGCTTCATTGACTGCCGGTATCAACACCTGCAGGTTAGGATATGATGAGAGCAAACGAGAATAAGTTTGCATAAATATAGTCAATAATGATTCTATTTCACGCGCGCGTGAACCTGGCAACAAAGCGAGATATAAACCGTCAGACTCTAAACCTAAGGCTTCTCGCGCTTCTTCTTGATTGACGTTTATATCGATATTGTCTGCCATGGTATGGCCGACAAAGGCAAAAGGTATATTGTATTGTTCGTAAATTTGCGATTCAAAGGGAAAAACGCCTAACACTAAATTAGTCGCTTTCGCTATTTTATGAATACGTTTTTCACGCCACGCCCATACAGTTGGGCTGACATAATGCACGGTAGGAATACCGGTAGCTTTGAGCTTAGTTTCAACCGCTAAATTAAAATCTGGCGCATCTACGCCAATAAACACATCGGGTGGGTTGTCGATAAAATGCTTAACAGTGGCTTTGCGAATATGTAAAAGACGAGGTAGGTGCTTGAGCACTTCAACCAGCCCCATTACCGAAAGCTCATTCATATCAAATAAAGACTTCATCCCTAAATCAATAAGATCTTGCGAGCCAATGCCTTCTATAATTGCATCAGGATGGCGCTTAAGTATTTGCTTTACCATCCCTAGAGCTAAAATGGCGCCCGATGTTTCGCCTACTACTAAACCAATTTTAAGAGGCTTAGTAGCGTCCTGGCTAGCGTGCAATGCCACGATTAGCTGTGGCTAAAAAGTCGGACATGACTTTAACGGCTGGCTCGTTACTCG
Organism: uncultured Glaciecola sp.; assembly: GCA_964643575.1. Lineage (GTDB taxonomy): Bacteria > Pseudomonadota > Gammaproteobacteria > Enterobacterales > Alteromonadaceae > Glaciecola. The sequence goes on from CAZXTD010000139.1 coordinate 3,029, forward strand.
ATAAGTCTGCGATTTTTTCAATAGCATCATCAAAGGTATTTCCTTGACGATATAGAATTTTATAGGCTTTTTTGACCGCGCTCACATCTTCGCTACTAAAGCCTCTGCGTTTTAAGCCTTCGCTATTAATGCCTTGCGGTACGTGTTTTAGCCCGCTAAACATAACATAAGGAGGAATATCGCGCAGCACAATAGCACCGCCACCGGTAAAGGCATGAGAGCCAATATGACAAAACTGATGCACCGCTGTCATGCCGCCTAGTATAACAAAGTCGCCTACATGGACATGCCCTGCTACGGTGGCATTATTGGCAAATATATTGTCGTCACCCACCATGCAATCGTGCGCTAAATGAGTATTGACCATCAGCAAGTTTCGGCTGCCTATTTTAGTGATTGATTTGTCTTGTGTAGTTCCGCGGTGAATAGTGCAAGACTCTCTAAACACGTTGTCGTCACCTATTTCTAAATAGGTTTCTTCACCGGCATATTTTTTATCTTGGCAGTCTTCACCGATCGAACAAAACTGAAAAAATTCATTGTTTTTGCCAATCGTTGTGTGACCTTTGATCACAACATGGCTGACTAAGCGGCAATTATCACCAATAATGACATTATCGCCAATATAACAAAAAGGCCCTATTTCAACATTTTGACCAATTTTGGCCGAATCCGCTACGATAGACGACGGGTGTATCATATTAATAATCTCTCATTGCACACATAAATTCAGACGTACACACGCTCTTGCCATCTACACTAGCAATACCTTCAAACTTCCATATTCCTCTGCGTTCTTTTAGTAGCTTAACCGACATATCTAGCCTATCGCCCGGCACCACAGGCGCTTTAAAGCGAGCTTTGTCGATACCCGCGTACAAATATAGTTGGTCGCTGCTGCCCATGGTTTTAAACCCTAATATGCCAGCAGCTTGTGCCATGGCTTCTAAAATTAACACACCTGGGAAAATTGGCTCGCCTGGAAAATGACCAGTAAAACAAGGTTCATTCATACTAATATTTTTATACGCCTCAATAGACTGCCCTAGTTCATAGTCAGTCACGCGGTCTACCAACAAAAATGGGTAGCGGTGAGGCAATAAGGACATGATTTCTTTTATTTCTATGGTATTGAGCGAGTTCGCCAAGGAGGTCTCCTAAATAGTGCGCGACTAGTGTTAAAAGTGTTTATTTATTATTGAGTAGCTTATATTGCCACTTGGTTTTGCTCTATCTGTGCTGACATTGTTTATTATAGAAAGCAGGCTGTTACTCTATGCCAATTAGCAATAGTAGGGCAAAAAGGTCGAGTACTGTATAAGATAAGGCTTTATACCCTAAAAACAAATCAGACCAACATAAGTTGGCCTGATTATTTTAAAATCTCGGTTGATTGAATGATATTACGGCCTAAATTGACCAAATTTCACTCAGCTCAATAGATAATTACTCAGCTTTACTTACTTGGTCAAGGACCTGCTGAGAAATATCAAAGCCAGAGTTCGCTTTCATGTAAGGAACCGCGCTTGCGTTTAAAATGATGTCGTAATCGCCACTGGCGGCAATTGCATCAATTGACTGCTTAATCAAACCCAAAAGTTTGTTTCTTTCTTCTTGAGTACGACGCTGCATATTTTGTTGTAATGGTTGACCCATAGTTTGTAATTGCTGGCCAACATCGTTGATTTGTTGCTGCAACTCTTTGATTTGCGTTTCTGCCATTGTGGCTTCTTCGCGCTGAAGTTTTTCAACTAAAAAGTTACCGTCGCTACGTAAACGCTGTACTTCTTGAATTTGGTCTGCAAACTCAGCATTGATACGCTGTTCAATATCCGCAACCTGTGGCAAAGCCTGAAGCACTTGCTGCACGTCTACTACGCCAATTTTTTGGGCAGCATTTGCTACACTCGACATCATCGCAAAAGAAAACAATGCAACTAACGACAACCCTTTAATAATACTTTTCAATGTAAAACTCCTTCCAGTTTTTATTTTTTTTGAAATCTGTTTAAAGGGTCAATCACCCCAACAGACTTTACGACTTATTTTATACGCTGATTATACCTTGCTTAGAAGGTCGATCCAATGTTGAATGTGAAGAATTTTGAATCATCACCTTCACGTTCGGCTAATACTCTAGAAAAACTAAATACCATGGGTCCCATAGGCGATATCCACTGCACTGATACACCGGCTGAGCTTCGTGCTAAGGTCCAGTCGCTGTAGTCGAGCAGTTCGTCGCTTCCTTGTTGAACTTGCAAGTCTTTGTACGCATCATAGTTAAACTCTGTGTCCCATACACTGCCCACATCCCAGAACACACTTGTACGCACAGAGTTGTCAAACTCCGCCTCTACAAACGGCGTAGGCACAATAAGTTCCACACCGCCCAACACCATTGCGTTTCCGCCCAAGCTACGCTGTGACAAACGCAATATATCACTTTCAGGACTACCTGCTACTGGTACACCATTAGGTGTGGTTAGCAAGGGTTGAGAGAATCTAATAACGCCGCGCGGCCCTACCGTATTGTTTTCAAATCCTCGTAGGGTGTCTGCACCACCGGCGGTGAAGTTTTCAGTAAACGGTAATATTTGCTCAATACCGTCTGAATCACCGTAGCCGTTTCCGTAACCAAAACGTAAACGGGCGAGTACTGTCCAGCGCTGATTACGCGTTAAGGGGAAATACCATTTAGTATCAGCAGTCACTTTAAAGTAGTTAACGTCTGAATTTGGAGTAGTTACGCTAAATGAAGCTCGTTGTGACGACCCATCGGTTGGGAATAAACCACGGTTTAGCGTATTACGAATCCATGATACCGAGCCCAATAAACTAGCGTAGTTGATAGGGGCTTCTGGGTCAAATTCGTCTTGGAATTGCTCATAGAAACGAGAAGTCTGTTCGTAGTTAGTAGTATCACCAAACAATTCAACGTTAGCATAGGTTAAACCAAAGCTAATTCGATTAACTTCATTAATTGGATAACCGATGTTTGCGCCTACAGACCAACGTTTACTGTTGTACTGAATAACACCAAAGTCACCGCCATCAAACTCGCTGTAACCTACGTTTCCGCCTAAACTGATACCATCGATAGTAAAGTAAGGGTCAAGATACGTGATTTGAGCGCTTTTCTGGTATGAAACTGTTGATAGGTTAATACCTACACGTTTACCGGTACCCAAGAAGTTATCTTGTTGTACACCCGCTTGTAAGCTCAGTTTAGTTGCATCACCGTAACCAATACCCGCGTTAAACGACCCTGAAGCTTGCTCTTTTACAGTAAATTCCACATCAACTTTGTCGTCTTCACCCGGTAAGCGGATGGTTTCAAAGTCGACTGTTTCCATGTAGGTTAAACGAGATAACTGTGCTTTTGAGGTTTCAAGCGCTTGGTTCGCTAACCAGCTGCCTTCCATTTGCACTACGTTTTGTCGTAACACATTGTCGGCGGTCAGTTGGTTACCCGTGAACGTTACGCGGCGCACGTAAATACGTTTGCCTGGGTCTACTGCCAAGGTTAGCTTAACCGTTTTGTCTTCTTCGTTTATTTCAGGAATCGTTGTTACGTTTGGATAAGCATATCCAAACCGGCCTAGGTACTTAGAAATAAATTCTTCGGTGTAAGTGACTTCCGCTTGGTTATATAAGTCACCAGTACGTAAAGGTAATACTTGACTAATAAAGCCTTCAAAGCCTAATAAATCGCCCGACAGCTCGACCTCTGAAATATTATATTGCTCGCCCTCTTTTACATTCATTGTGACGTAGATGCCGTCTTTTTCAGGCGACATCGACACTTGGGTTGATTCTATATCAAATTGCAAATAACCGCGGTCTTTGTAGTAACTTTCAATGGTTTCCATATCGCCAGAAAGCGTTTGCTGCTGATAACGTGTTTCAGATAGAAAGTCCCACCAAGGTGCGTTAAATTTAAGCTCCATCTGCTTAAACAACTCATCGTCTTCAAAAATCTCGTTGCCGACAATATTGATTTGTTTGAGTTTAGCGGCGTCGCCTTCGTCAAATAACAACTTAAGATCGACACGGTTACGCGGTAAAGGGGTAATTATAGCGGTTACATCAGCATTGTACTTACCAATGCTGTAAAAGAAGTCTTTTAGTCCGTTTTCGATTGAGGTGATTACTGTGCGGTCGAGCGGTTCGCCAATGCGGATGTTTGAGCCTTCAAGACTTTCTTGTAACTGCTCATCTTTAATATCGTCATTGCCTTCAAATACGATATTACTGATAGTAGGCCGCTCTGCCACTTTAACCACAAGCACGTTACCGTCTCGGAATATCTCAACACTTTCGAAGTGAGTTGACGAATACAAAGAACGGATAAGCTGCGTGACACGGAAGCGATTTAAGCTGTCGCCACGTTGGACCGGTAAATAAGTCAGTGCCGCCCCTAAGGCAACACGTTGTAATCCTTCTACACGGATATCTTCAACCACAAAGTCATACGAACTTTGCGACAATGAATAAGTTGAGCAAGCTAATAATGCTGCTGCTAAAACTAGTTTTCTACACTTCATTAACTATTTACATTCCAAATATAGCTTGCCGATTAATATGGTTTTTAGCATTAACATACTCGCTTACGCTTTTGTTAATTGTATAAACCACACACTTGGCTTAAATATTTCTAATTATGTCATTTAAAATTGCGGTGGACATTACCACAAACAGCACCGCAGCGCCTATTTTAAATCCGACTTCTTGTACACTCTCAGAGACCGATTTGCCTGTTAAGAGTTCAATTGTAAAGTACAGCAAGTGCCCACCATCTAAGACTGGTAATGGCAAAAGATTGATAATACCAAGATTTACACTAATAAGCGCTAAAAATCCAAGAAAAGCAATGTAGCCTGCACTTGCATGATTACCTGCACCTTCAGCGATAGAAATAGGACCGCTTAAGGTTTTAATAGAGAGATCGCCTGTGACTAACTTACCCAGCATTTTAAGTGTTGTTGTCATAAGTCGCCAAGTCTTATCAATACCATCAAAAAACGCATCGATAGGTCCTAGTTGCGTTTCCACAATGTAGCTCTGAGGCCACGCTTGCGTGTACGTAACAACGCCTAAATAACCTTTACTGGCTATGCCATCGGCTTGTCCTAGCTCTTTTGAGTCAGGATGCACGCCTAAGGTGATCATGAGTTCGCGGGCTTGGCCATCACGTAAAATTTCAAATTCGACGTTTTGGTTGGCTCGCGGCTCAATATACTCGACTATTTGTCTCCAATTTGGCATTGGAGTTCCATCTAATTTTGTTATTTCATCGCCAACTTGCAATCCGGCGCGGCCTGCTGGCGCGTTTTCTTCGACTAATGCGAGCTTTTTAGTGGCTTGAGGCCTAAAGGGAACAAAGCCCAAATCACCAAACAAATCCGTAGAATCTGGGTCGAGTTGCCAGCCATTAATTGGCATGTTTCTTTCGACCAGCTCACCATTTTCGGTTTCAAAAGTAATAGGAATGAGGTTGTCACCGCTAAAACGAACTAGTTCAATACTGACATCGCGCCAGCCAGTCACCTTTCGGCTATCGATAGCAACAAAGCTATCGCCTGACTGCATGCCAGCGGCTTGAGCATAGCTATTTTCAAGCACTTCGCCAACCACAGGTTTTGCTTCTTGAGTGCCTAGCATCGCTATCGTCATCAAACAAAAAACCGCAAACACAAAATTAATAAATGGGCCAGCAAAAACAATTGCCATGCGTTGAAGCACCGGCTTTTGGTCAAAGGCAACGTCGAGATCTTTTGTGCCGACTTGGTCTACGCGGCCGTCGAGCATTCGGACATATCCGCCAAGCGGTATGCTGGCAATAGCAAATTCCATACCGCTTGAGGTAATGCGGCTATAAATGGGCTTACCAAAACCAATCGAAAATTTTAATATTTTTACGCCGCATAATTTTGCAACGTAATAATGCCCCCACTCATGCACTGCCACCAATATGCTTAGAGCAATAACAAATGAAACCACATTCCAGAGTATATCAATCATAAGCCAAGCTCCCTTACCTGTTTACTAGCATATTCGCGTGCTAGTGTATCTTGGGCAAGAATGCTTTCAATGCAATCCGCTTTTTTATGGGCTAAGTGCTGTAAAGTCTGGGCATTAATTTGATTTATTTGCACAAAGCTGATGTGTGAGTGCAAAAAAGCGTCAACAGCAACTTCGTTTGCCGCATTAAGCGCAGTTGTTGCACCCTGGCCTGCCTTGCTTGCTCGCATCGCCAAATATAGATTAGGGAATCGTTGCTCGCAGGGTTGAGTAAAACTAAAGTCAGCCAATTCAGCGAAATTAAGCGGTTTTACGCCCGACTCTATACGCTGAGGATAACTTAATCCATAAGCGATTGGAGTTCGCATATCAGGATTACCCATTTGCGCAATCACCGACCCATCTGTGTATTGCACCATAGAATGAATGGTACTTTGCGGATGAATGACCACTTTGATGTCTTCCTCATCAAAACCAAACAGCCATTTGGCTTCGATAAATTCAAGGCCTTTGTTCATCATGGATGCAGAATCGACCGATATTTTCTGACCCATAGACCAATTGGGGTGCTTACATGCCTGAGCTGGCGTTACGCTCGCAAACTGTTCTAAAGGAAGTTCGCGGAACGGACCACCACTGCCTGTAAGCAACAAATGCTCAATACCACTTGAATGTTTATCGCCGTATTTGAAACTTTGCGGCAAGCATTGAAAAATAGCGTTATGTTCACTATCAATAGGAATAAGTTCAGCTTGGTGTTTATTGACAGCGTTTATAAACAACTCACCCGACATAACTAAAGCTTCTTTATTGGCCAATAGCACACGTTTGCCTGCTTTAACGGCAGCTAGTGTTGGCAGTAAACCTGCCGCACCTACGATTGCTGACATCACCATATCAACATCTGTCGCTTCTGACACTTCAACTAACGCCTGCTCACCAGACATTATTTTTGTGGCACTTGCCCTGCCATTCAATAACCCGCTCAGTTCACTTGCAGCTTGCTCATTACCAACAACCGCATAAGTCGGACTAAATTTTTTGATGATCTTGGCCAGTGCTTTTACTTGTGTGTGTGCGGTAACCGCAAATACTTGATATTTTTCAGGATGACGCGCAATAACATCAAGAGTGCTTGAGCCTATTGAGCCTGTAGCACCTAAAATAGTGATTAATTGCACTTTGGTCTTTGCAGAACTGGGGTCATCGCTTGATTTACCGCGTAGGGGTTGATTAGACGATTGATTAATTGCAGCATCTGGCATGCTTGAAGAAGAACTTTTGGCTGTCATTACGCCTTATGCCATCCACATTACATAACAAAAGGCGAACACAGGAAATGCAGCGGTGAGGCTATCGATTCTGTCCATTATACCGCCATGGCCGGGGAGTATTTTGCCACTGTCTTTTATGCCTGCGCAGCGTTTAAACATGCTTTCATTTAAATCGCCAAGCGCCGAAACTCCTACCGTTATGCCGCCTATTACAATATGCAACCAAATTAATGATGGGTCAATGTGGTAATGAAACGCGGCAAAAGCAATAATCGCAAATGAAGCCATTACCCCGCCAAATAGCCCCTCAAGGGTTTTACCCGGTGACACATTAGGGCGAAGCTTATGTTTACCAAACTTAACTCCAACAAAAAATGCACCGATATCGGCAGCCCAAACAATACCAAGCACATAAAATAATAACGATGCACCGTAAAATGGGTCTACCTCATATAAACTTGTGCGTAGGGTGACCAAAGCTACCCATGTTGGAATAAGCGTTAATACACCAAATGCTGCGCGTATAGACCGGCTGTTTTTCCAAATATCACTGTAACGAGGATAAGCCACTATCATAAACAATGACGCAACCCACCATAAGGCTGCAATATTTAAAATGGTGAAGTAGATTGAATTAAGTTCGCCCTGCACCCAGATTTCTTCGGCATCAACCAAGTAGATGAGCACGCCACAAATAAGAGCAATAAAAAGCGTAAACCAACCCTTAAAAACGCGAGCGGTTATTCCTGACATATTCGCCCATTCGTATGCGCCGAGCAGCATGATACCCGCAACGACATATTTGAAGGCTTCGATTGGCAAAAACAAAATCGCAAGCAATGCCAGAGGCGCTAAAATCAGCGCAGTGATGATACGCTGCTTTAACATGGTTTTTGCTCCGCGTCTTGAGTCATAATTTGTGCGCCTGTGAGACCAAAACGACGCTGGCGATTGGCAAAATCTTTGATCGCAGCAGTAAAAATAGCCTCATTGAAGTCAGGCCAAAGTACGTCGCTAAAATAAAACTCCGCATACGCGCATTGCCATAATAAAAAATTGCTAACACGGTGATCGCCGCCGGTGCGAATAAGCAAATCAAGTTCTGGTAAATTACTGGTGCTGGTATGTTTGTTAAACAATGACTCGTCGATGTCATCAGGGTCAATTTCACCATTTTGAGCTTGCT
>CAZXTD010000139.1:11519-11768 GCA_964643575.1 uncultured Glaciecola sp.
CACCATAATTGGCAGCAATATTTAACGTCAATGCTTGATTGCAAGCTGTAAGCGCTTCTGCCTTTTTTATTTTTTCTTGCAGTTTTTTATCGAACGCGGATATATCGCCAATTACTTTTAGGCGAATATCGTTTTTATTGAGCTTTTTTACTTCAGAATTGAGCACTAGCGTAAACAGCTTCATTAGCACGTTTACTTCATCTTGCGGCCGCTGCCAATTCTCGCTACTAAACGCGAATAAAGTTAAGG
>CAZXTD010000140.1:0-11741 GCA_964643575.1 uncultured Glaciecola sp.
AAGCTCATCAGGGATGATATTCGATGTTGCGACCAACACTATGCCATGCCCAAATAATTCTTCCATTAGCGTGCCGAGTATCATGGCGTCGGTAATGTCAGACACAAAAAACTCGTCAAAACAAATAATACGCGTTTCGTCGGCGAGTTTTTTAGCGATAATTTTAAGTGGGTCTTGTTGGTTGTCGAGCTGTTTGAGTTCTTTATGTATGCGGTGCATAAAGCGATGAAAATGCACGCGCATCTTGTTTTCAAAAGGCAGACAATCGTAAAAGGTGTCGACCAAATAGGTTTTACCGCGCCCAACGCCGCCCCAAAAGTAAATGCCTTGAATGCTTGGTGGTCGTTTATTTCGAGTAAACTTTGCTTTAAGCGATACTCGCCATTTAACTTTCTTTTTTGGTTGAGTGAGGTCATCAAAAAGACGCTGTAGCTCTTTTACCGCGTTTTCTTGGGCTTCGTCGTACTGAAAGTCGATAAGGGAAAGGTCGTCTTGGTATTTCTCCCAAGGCGTTGGAGGCTGTTTGTTCACTTACACATCACTTAAGTCACGGCTATACAATTACAATCGCTAAATTATACAAGGCAATGGCGCGCTTTAATAGTTCGTCTTTAGGCTTATTTAATGCCTATCTTCTGTATTAGGCTTAGTCTATAATGCGCGCGAGAGTTGGCTAGACAATCGCTGCTTTTGTTTGTAAGCGTGTAAACGTTAACAGCAAAAGGGGAGGAAAGTCCGGGCTCCATAGGGTAGGGTGCCAGATAACATCTGGGCGGCGCGAGCCGACGACAAGTGCAGCAGAGAGAAGACCGCCGGCGCAAGCAGGTAAGGGTGAAAGGGTGCGGTAAGAGCGCACCGCATTGCTGGTAACAGTATATGGCAAGGTAAACTCCACCCGGAGCAAGACCAAATAGGTTTCCGCATGGCGCGACCCGCGTTGGAAACGGGTAGGTTGCTCGAGCTATTGAGCGATTAATAGCCTAGACGAATGATTGTCGTTTTTATTGCTTGGCGCGCAGCAATGCGTTGTTGGTAATAAAAAAACAGAACCCGGCTTATACAGCCAACTCTCACTTTTTTAATCAGCTATTCAATCGCAGCGGCTTCGTTTGCCCATGCTAAAAAGTCTTCTGAGCTCATCGGTTTGGCAAAATAGTAACCCTGAAATATTTCGCAGCCCATCTTGTTGAGGGTGCTCACTTGTTTTTTCTCTTCTACGCCTTCTGCCACAATGTCTAACGACATATTATGACCAATATCGATAATAGAACGGGCAAGGTCTGAGGTGCTGTTTGCGTCTAAATCGTTGACAAAAGAACGGTCTATTTTAAGTACGTCTAAAGGTAAGTCTTTTAAATATGAAAGCGAAGAATACCCGGTACCAAAGTCATCAAGTGCAATGGTAAAGCCTACGTCTCGCAAGCTGTTTAGTTTGGCAATGCATTCTTCGATATTGGTTAACAAGCCCGACTCGGTGAGTTCTATTTCAATTTGAGCTGGGTTGATGTTGTGCGCTTTCACTGCATTTACCAAATTAAGTACAAAGTCGGCTTTGACTAACTGTAACGAGCTAAAGTTAATCGCAATTCGGCTAGGGACCTCAAAACCAGCGTCACGCCAAGTGTTAATTTGTGCACACACCGTATCGACCATCCAGTAGCCAAAGTCGTCTATTAGCCCAGCAGATTCAGCCACATCAATAAATTCGACAGGCGAAACAAAGCCTAATTCTTTATTAATCCATCGTGCGAGTGCTTCAGCGCCAATTAAGTTGCCTTTGTGGTCTACTTTGGGCTGATACACAGCAAATAGTTCGTCCTTGTTCTTAATGGCTTGCTCTAGCAGCTTTTCAATTTTCTGTTTACGATCAATTTCTTCTAATATGCTTTCGTCAAACATTCTAAGCATATTTGCTTTATCTCGTTTAGCTTGGTCGAGGGCAGTTTCGGCACAGCGCATCACTTCAATATGCTTGGACACCTGTTTTGGAAAAACAACCGCTCCGCCGCAACAGCTTAGGTTAAGACTGCGGTCTTTAAGCATGATGCGTTTGGTAATTAAACGATTTACGGCTTCCCAGTGAATATTCACAAGGCCTTCGGCATTGTTACCTGTTTTATGAATGAGCATTGTAAACTCATCACCACCCGAGCGTGCTATCGTTATATCGTCGTCTTTACTATATTCTGCTAAACGTTCCCCGAGTTTTTGGATGGCCGCTTCAGCGTTTTCAAAGCCAAACTGGCGGTTAACCTCGGCAAATTTATTAATGTCGACAACCACAAGCGCCGACTGATTACCCGTTAACTCATTGCTTTGATGCGCTTCTTTAATAAGTTCGTGCATTTTGGTGAGGTTAGGTAACTGCGTTTGATAATCAAAATATGCCATTTTTACTGCTTTTGCTTCTAGGCGGTTGCGACGTATTTCAGCCCCAGCTCTTGAAGTGAATATATTGACGATTTGGTCGCGCATCGGATCTTTTTTGATAGAGTGCTTAAAAAACATCACCAAACAACCTTCGGTGCCGCCTTCATCGTTTTTCATTGGGCAGCATATATAACCTTGGGCATTCATTTGTTTAAATATAGCGATTGACGGGAATTTCTTTTGCACGCCTTTTTCAATGAAAATTGTGTTGTTGTAGTCTACTAACTCTGCAGGTAAGTCTTTTAGTTTGTAGCTAAAGCTAGGCATTACTTTACCTTTTGCTACGACTGCTTTTGTTTCAACATAGGGTTCGCTTGTATCTTCATAGAGAATTGCCAAATAAGCAGTAGATGCTCTGCAAATTTTTTCGAGCTCTTGCATCATTTGAATATAAAACGTATCGCTAGTATTAGACGAAACACCCGTGGCTAGGCTCGACAACACGGCTTCTAAATTTTCGCGCTTGTCAATTTGACGCCGTAACGACAGCGTTTTAGATTCGAGCGAGGCCGAAATTGCAATACAGGCTAAAAAGTTGAGTATAGTGAACGGTAAACCGCCCATTAAGATAAAGTTTAATTTGCCGGCATCTACAAAGCTTGACATAACGGCTGCAGTTACTTGCACAATCAGGGTGAATATCAGTATAGACGCAACAATGCCTTGCCGGCGTTTTATAAGCGTAGTGACTACATGCATTAATCCAATCAAAATACATATAGCATATGCTTGAAAGGCAAAGGTAGCGTAACCTTGCGTACCCGCAACTCTGCTTGCTGTTTCGCCACTAAACAAGGTGTATTGGACTAGTTCGACATTGCCCGTAAAGCGTAAAGTATAATCGGAAAATAAATGTATAACTAAAAATACAAAGCTGCCCAAACAAAAAAAGCCCATCCACAATCGCGATAGCTCAACTCGACTCCAATTGACGTAAATAAAATAGAATAAAGGCAAAGCCAAAATGACAATGCTGGTTTGCAGATGTAACCAATAGATTGCAGATTCGAGTGTTTGAGCGTCGTGATATTGCCAAGTAGCGTATTGATAAACTAGCGCAACAATACAACCAACAAACAATGCTTTAAATACAGGGCGGCGGTTAATAATGCCGGAGGCAACCAAAAACGCACTACACAACAGGTTGATTCCCATTGTGGCTGAGAAATAAAATGGTACAAACGAGTCGATATTAAACATCGGCAATTGTTTGTTTTTTATTCTGTTTTTTCAATTCTACGAACCTTGTATGCGTGTTTGGCCTTTGTTTGGCCTAAGATGTATAACGATCTTATCTGCTTATATATCGGTTCGTATATTGTAAACTTTATGTAATTGATTGAATAAAGTGTTTAAAAAATAGACAAGTTTAAATGACACCTAATTCAATTGCCTTTAATACCGCACGGGTGCGATCGCGAACGCCTAGTTTGCTTAAAATGCTCGACACCTGATTTTTAATCGTGCCTTCTGATTTAAATAAGCTATCGGCCATTTCTTTGTTTGAGCACCCAGCGGCCATTAATCGCAATATTTCGGTTTCGCGTTTACTGAGGGCTTCAGGTAAATCGGCTGATTCAAACTCACCCTTTTTGCCCTGCAAGCCTTGTATCAGGCACTCGGTAATAGCAGGCTGGATAAGGGTTTCGCCTTTGTGTACGGTAGTGATGCTTTCTACTAAGGTTTCTAAAGAAACATCTTTCAGCAAATAGCCCTTTGCACCGGTTTTAATTGCCTGCATAACAGACTCATGGTCGTCAAAGGTGGTTAACATAATAACCGGAATATCGATGTTGCGTTCTCGCATAGCGGCTAAAGCTTGAATGCCGGTCATTTTGGGCATGCGAATGTCCATCAGGACAACATTTATAGTATGTTCGGGAGGGTTATCTGCTTGCGCCGCTCGAGGCTCAATAAGCGCAAGTGCTGACTCGCCGTTTTCAGCTTCGGCCACTACGTTTATGTTATCGGCTAGGCCAAGTAAGCTTTTAATGCCATGTCGCACTAGGGTTTGGTCGTCTACAAGCATGACATTAATCATGTCAAACACTCCATTTTGTTTATTCTATTTTTATCATGCGCAGCTTAGTCTAATTGCGCTAAAGGGATACTAATATGTGTGCAAAAGCGTTTGTTGTTAAGTAAAAACTCAATGTTACCTTTTAAGGCAGCTATTCGTTCGCGCATGCCCGTTAAACCGTTGCCGTCTTTTATTTGAGAAGGTATCAGCCCGTCGTTACTCATTTCAATATGAATGATTGAGTCTGGCAGGTCTGTATTTGAAGATTCTTGATGACTTAGCTTTATACTAATGTGCTTAGCCCGAGCATGTTTAAGCGTGTTAGTGATAGTTTCTTGCACGCATTTGATGATTGCATCGGCTACTTCTATGTTAGTGAGCTGTATTTGCTCATCTATATCGAGCTGAACGTCTATGTTGGGCAACATACTTATCATGCTGTTAAGGCTTGCGGCTAAGTCTATTTTACCTTTGTCTCTTATATCACTTACGGCCTCGCGAACGTCCGACAATAAGAGCTTGGCCAGTTGATGGCATTGGTCGATAGACGCTTTTAACTCTGTGTCGTCTTTGTTAGTTTTACGCGATGCTACCTGCAAATTAATGGTAAGTGCCGTTAAGTGATGGCCAAGCAGGTCGTGAATATTGCGCGCTATGCGCACACGCTCACCTTGTTTAACGGCTTGGTTTAAGAGGCTTTGGGTAGCACGCAGTTGACGGTTTGAGTCTTCGGCCATTAGGCGAGCATCGCGCTCTTTAATACTGGCATTAACCATGGTGAGGGCAAACAAATTAAAGGTCCAAAATAAAAACGCGTTGAGTAAAGCGCCGTCGTAGCCCCAATAAAAGTGATAGACCAAATACAAAGGAATAGACCAAAGGGGAGACAATAAAAACGCACGCTTAATGCTAATTAAGTAGGGCGCAATTGCGCTAAAAATCACCATATAGATAGCAATAAAATTATACGGTACAACAAAGTAAATCCCTATAATCACAAAAAACAACACAGCCGATAAGGCCAAGCGTTTTTTGCGTCTAATTTGGGTTGTACTCTCTTGACTCACGGCTATCCACAAGAGCAAATAAACCACACATAAAACCAATGTGCCGAGCAAATACAGTGCACTTGCGTTCGAGTTAGTTGCCATCAAATACAAACAAATACTCGTCACTACCAACCAGGTCAGAATCGCGGTAACACGCTCCAAAGAAAACGGCTGTTTAAACACCTCAAACATCACTACCCACCTATATAATTAACCTACCCAACAACACTACACAAAAACCCCAAAAATCCCAATAGGCCAAAAGTCACACAAAACATTCATGACCTTCTGCACTCACAAAGTCATCACCCCATAAGTAACATTAAAAGCCTACAACAAAACAACTTAATATTTGTATTGGAGGCGTTATGACATACATCCACAGCTTTTTATTCGTGGGGCACATACTTTTTGGCAGCTTAGCACTCATCTTGTTTTGGGTGCCCATGTTCACCAAAAAAGGCCAACTCAATCACGTAAAATTTGGCCGCTGGTATCGCAACGTAATGTATGGCGTTGCCGCCACAGGCGCCATTATGGCAGTTATCGTAATTGCCATGCCGCTTACCATATTAACTCAATATGCCAATCACGAAAACGCAGCCCAAATAGCAGAGGCTTATCGCTATTTTTGGACCTTTCTGCTGTATTTAGCGCTCTTAAGTTATACCGTTACCAAGCATGGCGTGCGCGTATTACAAGTAAAAGACGAGCGCCAACTACTCAAAACGTTTTCGTACTTAGCCCCTATTGTCTGTTTGTTTATTTTTGGTTTTGGGGTAATTGCAATTGGCGTAATGCGAGATATTACTTTGCACATAATATTTGGTGTTTTAGGTGTGTTGGTTGCGTTTAGTATGATGCGCTACGTATTAAAAAGTAAAATGGCAGCGCGTAAATATATTCTAGAGCATGTGAGCAGTATGATGGGCTCGGGTATTGGCGCTTATACCGCATTTGTTGCTTTTGGTGGGCGCACGCTGCTCGAAAATGCGGGCTCATATCAAATTGTTTTTTGGATAGCGCCGGGGCTTATTGGCTCAATCGCGTCGTATATTTTGTCTAAAAAGTATGGGAAGGTATTTAGAGTAGAGGCAACAGCTTGAGTAGGTTGTTACTCAAGCTTGCTATTTGTTCGCTTTGCTATGGGTATGGCAAAGCGCTTTTCTACTTTGTTATTTAGGCAACCAAGCCTCTTGCTAATACCCTATTAGACAACAACGACAGCAATTCAAGTTCGTCTTCGCTGCGGTTACCGTCAACTTCCGACATCGCCATAGCAACATCGAGCGCGCGGGCAGGGTCTACGTTGAGCCCATTGGCAAGTGAGAATAAATATTCGCGAGCTTTTTCGGTGTCGATGGCAACTCTCGCTTGGTGAATAGCGTCGTTTACAAAAGCCTCTAAAGCAATGCCGCTTCGCCAATTGAGTGTTGCCAGCACAGAGTCAAAGTAATCTTGTTCAGTTAGAGTAACCTTGCCATCTATTTGATAAAGCAATACAGACAATTTGATCAATGCCTCATTAAAGCTCTGCTCAGGCGTCTCTTGAACTTCCTGTAATTCATTCTCATGGCTGTTAGAGTCGAATAAATTGTCTTGTGTCATAGTACCACCGCTAATGCTTGTGTCTTGATTGTAAGGCGAAGTGTATAGACCGCACTTATATTTGTTAGTTCAACTATTTGAACGGGTTAAAAAAGTCAGTGCCTACGCATTTTCACTTATCTTTGTACTGTTTGTTTTGCTTGGCGCTTTGTAGCCCGGCGCAAGCTGCGGGTTTTCGATTGCACTTAGCACCTCATGGTTTTTAAGTGCTAGTTGGCAGCCTTGATTTAAAATGCGGTGTTCAAACGAGCAATCAACCTGCCATTGCCTTAAGATATAAGCGGCTAATGCAGCACGTACTTGCATGACTTTTTCGCCGTTTTGCATCGCGTAGTCCATTTCTATTGCGCGCGGATGACTAATATCAGGATGCACCATTAACACCAACGACACCATGCGGTTAAACTGTGTATCGTTTTTCAGGGTTTCATTGCTTTGCGCTTGTTGCGAGCTTGTGGTCACTTGGGTAAATCGTGTGCACACAAAGTCTCTAAAGGTTTCTGATTTTTTATCAAAAGCACGCACATGCCACCTGTGGCCATTGTTAACAAGCGCATGAGGCACGATAACTCGTTCGCTCTCGCCTGAGCTTATCGACACATAGCGTACTTTGCAGGCCAGCGTGTTGTGAATACCGCGCATTAGTGCTGCAATAACATGAATATTAGGATGAATAAGCTGCACCGCATCAAAACAATGCTCCGACGGCTGGGTAAGTGCAGTAATGCCGTCGCTAAACCCTTTACTCACCGACTGCAAAATAGTCTCAGGCGGAAAGTTAAACAAAGGCTCAAATGCCTCGGTGCGCCAATATTGTTTGGTAGAGTGATCGAGGTGAAGGTTGTTAGACGCAATATCTTTATACGCTGCAAAATCGCGTGTGCTAGCCGCAAGCCCAGTTTTAAAACGGGTAATCAGATCGCCACGCGAAATTTTGCCAAAAAATTGGAGGTTAAAGTCGATAAACGCCATACGCTCACGCTGAGCGAGGGGTAAGGCATCAAAAGTCGCTTTAGATTTTGAGTATACCGGACTTATTTGCATTGGCTTTCCGTTAATTTGCGGTTGTAGGGTATCGTTTTAACAGTAAGGTATTTGCTTTATTTCATGTCTCATATATCAAAGCTAGCAAATACACAAACCACTGTTTATTTATACAGAGTATACGACCGTAAATATTTGCATGCAAGCAAAACATCTAATCAAAATGAGTTGTTATGTGAAGCAGCCCGCCGCTTTAAATAGCTGCATGTGCACATCTACTAGGGCGTCTATGTTGCGCTGATATCCGCCACCAATTACAGCTGCAATGGGCAAGTTGTGCTTTTCACAAGTGTCAAATACTAGTTTGTCGCGCGCAAATACGCCTTGCGTCGATATGTCGAGGTGACCTAGGTCGTCGTCTATATGAATGTCGACACCGGCGTCATAAATAACGGCGTCTGGCGAGCTATAGTTAAGCGCCATGTTTAGAGCCTCTTCCACTAAATTTAAGTATTCAGCGTCTTTTGTGCCTTTGGCAAGGCCAAAGTCTAAATCGGAAACTTGTTTACGGTAGGGGAAGTTTTTTTCGCCGTGTATCGACACGGTATAAACATTAGGGTTGTTTGCGGCGAGCTTTGCGGTGCCGTCGCCTTGATGCACGTCACAGTCAAATATGAGGACCTTGTCGATGTTAGGTGCTTGCAGCATTTGCAATGCGGCCAAATATAGGTCGTTTATCATGCAAAAGCCAGAGCCAAAATTAGCATAAGCATGATGATAACCGCCGGTTAAATTAAGTGCTTTACCATGCTCCAATGCTAACTGCGCTGTTAGCACCGTGCCGCCAGCAGCCGTAAGTGTGCGCTCTACTAATTGCGCCGACCATTCAAAGCCTATTCTGCGCATTGCCTTAGGGTCGAGCTCGCCATTAACTAACTGCGATACATATTGCGGGTCGTAAACTTGTGTGAGCTGCTGTACCGACAATGCATTAGGGGTATTAAATATGCCTTGGTCGACGCCTTTACTTAACAAAGCATCTTTAATGCCCTGATACTTTTGAATAGGAAAGCGATGCCTAACGGGTAAGTCGAGTTGACTATAAATGGGATGAAATACAAGCGGAGGACATTCTTGCGAAGCAACATTTAGCATTCAAAGACCTTGTGCGTTGCCTACAGAGGCAAGATTTAATAAAAGCGAATATCAAATACTACGGCACTGACCGCTAAGGGCTCAACTAGTATGCGTTTTTGTTCAAAAAACCTTTGAAAACGGTGGCAAAAATTATTTTCACGTCAAGCCAAACCGACCAGCGGTGAATATAGTCAAGGTCGTATTCAACGCGTTTCACCATTTTGTTTACGGTTTCGGTTTCGCCTCTAAACCCGTTGACTTGCGCCCAACCGGTAATGCCGGGTTTTACTTTATGGCGCAGCATGTAGCCTTCAATTAGCTTTCGGTACTGTTCGTTGTGGGCTACCGCGTGCGGGCGTGGGCCGACTATCGACATTCTGCCTTGCAACACATTAATAAACTGCGGCAGCTCGTCGAGCGAAGTGCGGCGTAAAAACGCGCCAAATGGGGTTATGCGGGCGTCGTTTTTGGTGGCTTGTTTAACTTCGCTGCCGTTGTCGGTAGCGGTCATCGACCTAAACTTGTAGACCTTAATTTTTTTACCATCCAAACCATACCTAAACTGTTTAAATATAATTGGGCCGGGTGAAGTCAGTTTTACCCCAATAGCAATAAATATCATGGGTATGCTAATAAGCGCCAAAATGAGAGAACCGAACACGATATCTTCTAAACGTTTAATGGTGTTGTTTGCGCCTTGGAAAGGTGTGTCGAATACACTTAATGTTTGCACAGAGCCAACAGACTGCCAGCGTGCGTTTAATAAGTTATAAATGAAGAAGTTAGGGATAATATATACACTACATGTGGTATCGCTGCATTGATTGAGTATATCCATAATGCGCGCTTCGGCGCTCATTGGCATGGCCACATAAATATAATCAATTTTGCCTTCTTTGGCGGCGGCGAGCACGTCCTCAATGTTGCCTGCAATTTGATTTTGAAACTCGTGTGGGAGGCGGTTTACGTCGCGGTCATCAAATAAACCATAAAGCTGAATACCAAGCTGCTCGTTTTCTAGAATCTGAAGGGATAGGTTATAACCACCAGGTGTTGCGCCAATAACTGCTGCAGAACGAGTGTTGCGACCGCGTTTACGTTGTATGAACAGTACTTCTCTGAAAATCATACGCCATAACACTAAGGCCGGCGTGCCTGCTAATAAAAATAACCATAGGGTTTGATCGTCAAACGTTACCAAGCCAGTAAAGAAATATGCGCTAAGTAAAACAAGGACCGACGTAAAACCCCATGCCGCAACCGTCATCTTGAGCAAGGCAGTAGTCGACTGCGTACGCCACGATCGATAAAGGTCGAGCGCCTCTGCAACAATATAAAAAGATAAGATATTAAGAAGTAGCGGAATAAATACCGCTTGGTCGAGTATAATATTGCGAGACGTAAGCACAGTAAAATAGATAAAGGTGATTGTTACCAAATCGGCCAGGCGATAAAGCGTCGCAAAGCTGCTTTTATTCGATTGAATAATACCGCCTCGATTTTTTTGATTTACTTTACTTTTTCTAGCCACGTTTCCTCACGTCCATTATTCCTGCTCACTCCGCCACGTCATTCCTGCTCACTCCGCCACGTCATTCCTGCCAACTCTGTCCCGTCATTCCTGCGAAGGCAGGAACCTCCCAATCCAACAACTCATCTCAATAATGCTCAATTATAGTGCAAACAAACCCACCAAACCCAAATATCCGCACCAAACACAAACTTCAACAAACACTATGCGAAAGCAATGCCACCTTTATCAAACTAACTAACAACAAACCAAATTCGCACACTAACAAGCTTATAAATTACCACAAAACCAAACAATGTCACAAAAAATCACACCCTTATTTGTTATCTTTTTAAAGCTTTCACAAAAATTTCATATAATAAGGCATATAAAAGAGC
This sequence comes from uncultured Glaciecola sp., assembly GCA_964643575.1. GTDB lineage: Bacteria > Pseudomonadota > Gammaproteobacteria > Enterobacterales > Alteromonadaceae > Glaciecola. Next base: position 11,137 of record CAZXTD010000140.1, read on the forward strand.
AATTTGTCGCAAAACAGATACAGTTTTCATGAAATTATTATGAATATGATAATAGTAGTTTTATAAAGCATGGTGCATGCTGTACAATGCGCAACTAGTAAACATCTACTTTGCTTTTAGTTTGTATTTGCGGGTAAAGGTGCTGGGCTAATTACCTACGTTTACTAGCCTTAATCGACAGCAAATGAATAAAGTTTGTTGCTGATTAGAGAGCTTTAAGGTACTGGTCGGGCCTTAACTACTTAATCACTTTTAAAGGCATAGACCAAGGCAGATAAATCGCATAATTTGTAATGGCACGTTACGTGCTTTACTCATAGTGATGCAGGTTTATCAAAAAATTAATAAAGCTAGTTTACGATGGCTAAACTATAATAATTCAAGCGAGTTTACTGTTTTCTTAACAGACGAAAAAGCTCTTTTCCTCGCTATATTTAACAAAGAATACAGAATATTTGATATGGGAAACGGTAAAACATGTTAGGTACAAAAATGGATGTGAGAAGTACAAAATCGTTATGTTTTATAGGCTTAGTGAGTTTGTGCGGGTTTGTGGGTGTAGCAAATGCACAACAGTTTGAAGATGCGGCGAGTTTAGAGTTTGG
>CAZXTD010000141.1:0-11720 GCA_964643575.1 uncultured Glaciecola sp.
CAATTAAATCTCAACAAAAATACCGTAATGACGCGATTATTTAGAGCGAGAAATCAATTGAAAGAAATACTCAGCTCACAGATGCAGTTTGGGGAGAAGTTAAATGGATGATTTGAATTTTAGAAAGGCTGTACTAGCAGAACCTTTCACCAAAGACCCACAAGTAATTGAAGCCGCTAAAAACGATTCGCAAAAGAAAGCCTTTTGGGTTGAGATTCAGGCAATGGAAAACGATATCGCCGAAGTGATGAAGATTCCAGTACCCGAGAATTTAGCCGAGCGCCTCATATTGCGCCAATCCATTAAACAGCACGATACGGTGACAAAACAGCGCCCTTGGTACTTAGCACTTGCAGCATCAGTCGTATTTGCAGCCGTTTTGGGTGTATCTATGATGAGCGGCGGGCCAAACAAGCTCGAAAATGATGTGTTTGCGCACATGGACCATGTTGAAGTTGAGCTTATGAAGAGTGCTCAAGTTGACTTAAACGCGGTCAATGGCAAACTCGCTAGCTTTAATGGTCAAGTGAATGATGGCATAGGCGAAATTGTTTCTGCTAACTATTGTTATTTAGACAAAATTAAAAGCTTGCACGTCATTGTGCGCGGCGAAAACGGTCTAACTTCCTTGTTTGTAGTGCCCGACTCTATCACCGAGTCAATTAGTGATACTTTTACTAACGCAACATTTAAAGGTGCTTCGTTTTTACTAGAATCAGCTAAAATTATTGTCGTTGGTGAAAACGCAGACGATGTTGAACAACTCGAAAGAAACGCAAAAGCAAGTATGTCGTTTTCTGCGTAACATTACATATACGCCGCTAAAGCGTACATAACGTCATTCCCGCTAAGGCGGGAACGACGGAAATATTCCAATTACCCCGTTCTTTTGCGCAAAATCCTTGCTCGACTTTAGATTATTTCTCAAACTGTTACCATATGCCGCTCTTATAGCAATGCAAAGGTAGCTTTTATGGAATTTGGCACATATATCTCGTTAGCAATTTATTTTATTGCGATGTTAGGCATAGGCGTTTATGCCTTTAAAACTAACGACGATAATGCCTCAGGATACCTTCTGGGTGGCCGCAAGCTTAGCGCGCCAGTCACTGCGCTGTCTGCTGGTGCATCAGACATGAGCGGTTGGATGTTAATGGGCGTACCCGGCGCTATGTACCTATCGGGCGCATCATCTTTGTGGATTGCCTTTGGACTCATATTAGGCGCTTGGATTAATTATTTAGTCGTTGCCCCAAGGCTGCGTGTTTTTACCGAAGTGGCCAATGACTCAATCACCTTACCCGACTTTTTCGAAAACCGATTTTTAGACAAAACGAGAGCCTTGCGCGTCATCGCTTCAATTGTAATCATTCTCTTTTTTACGCTTTACACCTCATCCGGTGTCGTCGCAGGTGGCAAATTGTTTGAGTCGACCTTTGGCTTAAGCTATCAAATAGGTATCTTTATTACCGCAGGGGTTGTTGTCACGTATACATTTTTTGGTGGTTTTTTGGCGGTTTCAATGACCGACTTTATTCAAGGTATCCTTATGTTTATCGCGCTTATATTAGTGCCTAGCGTGGTCATTTATGAATTAGGCGGCATTACATCAACTATTGATTCCTTAGAACAAATAAATCCTAATTTAACCTCGCTATTTACCGATGCTTCAAGCGGTGAAATGCTGGGTGTTATTGGCATTATTTCATTGCTATCTTGGGGCTTAGGTTATTTTGGTCAACCCCATATTATTGTGCGTTTTATGGCTATCAGCAGCGTAAAAGAAGTGTCCTCTGCCCGCCGCATTGGTATGAGCTGGATGATTGTGTCGCTAGTAGGCGCCGCAATGACCGGATTGTTTGGCCTTGCCTATGTCACTAACAACAACGTGCCGCTAGACGACGCAGAAACCATTTTCATTGTGCTGTCACAATTACTATTTAACCCTTTTATTGGCGGTTTTTTACTCGCCGCAATACTCGCGGCAATAATGAGTACTATATCCTCACAACTTTTGGTGACATCGAGCTCTCTTACCCGTGATGTGTACGCAAGCTTTTTACACAAAGACGCCACCGAAAGCCAGCAAGTATTAGTGGGTCGAATTTGCGTTATTGTGGTCGCACTTGCCGCTATTTTATTAGCACTAGGTGAGAACAAAACTATCCTATCTTTAGTCAGTAACGCGTGGGCCGGTTTTGGTGCCGCATTTGGACCTCTAGTTATTTTTGCACTCACTTGGAGCAAGATGACAAAGATATCAGCAATAGCGGGCATGTTAGCGGGTACCATTACCGTTTTAATATGGATATTTGTGCCAATAGACAGTGATGGAAACACTCTTTCTTCAATTATTTATGAAATAATCCCTGGGTTTATCGTTGCCTCTGCCGTTATAGTAATTATCAGTAAAGTATTTCCTGATAAAAATGATGATGTGAAGCAGCTTTTCACTGCATTCAGAAAAGAGTTTGATACTCAATAAGAAAGAGAATACGCAACGTAAATGGCATTTTTTTCGGCTAGGCAACCTATTCTAGATTTAGACAAACGCATTTTTGGCTACGAGCTGCTTTTTCGCTCGAGCATAGAAAATGTGTTTCCTAATGTGGATCAAGAAAAGGCAACGTCCAAAATGATTGAAGGCCTACAGCTTGATCTTGGGTTAGACAAAATTTCTGCTGGTAAGCTTGCGTTTATCAACTTTACTGAAAAATCTATACTACAAGCGTTACCCAACCTTTTACCAAAAACGCAAGTGGTAATAGAAATACTCGAAGATGTAACACCGAGTCGAGAAGTTTATGTGCAGCTCAAAAAGCTCGCAATTGAAGGATATATTTTGGCCTTGGACGACTTTGTTCATGGCTCAGAGTGGGAACCGTTCTACAAAATTTGCCAAATAATTAAGGTAGATTGCAAGTCGATTCAACCTACTCAGTTAGAATCAATTAAAGAATTAAAAACACGCCACCCCCATCTAAAACTTTTAGCTGAAAAAGTCGAAAGCTACGATGAGTTTATGCTTTACAAAGCGAACGGCTTCGAATTGTTTCAAGGCTATTTCTTTAGTAAGCCTGAGGTCATAAAAAGCGTGAGCCTCAGCAGCTCACAAACTATCTTAAGTACGCTGCTCAATGAAATCACCAAGCCAGATGTTAACGTAAAAGAAATTACCCGTATTTTCGAAATCGACGTTGCGGTGTCGTTTAAACTCTTGCGTTATACGCAGTCTCCTTTGTTTCAGCGTCGCAAAAAGATAGAGAATATAAAGCAAGCCGTTGTGATGCTTGGACACAAAGAACTTGAGCGCTTTATTATGTTGTTGTTTGCTGCCACTTTTGGTGAAGGTAAACCGCATGAGCTCATCAAAATGTCGATGCATCGCGCGAAATTTTGTGAGCAAATAGCCGATAAAGCCGATTTTAAAAGTCAAGTTTCAACCGCCTTTTTAGTGGGTATGTTGTCGCTCGTTGATGCCATGCTAGATGCCGACTTAGTTGAGCTCATTGGCAAAATGCCTTTATCTGACGATATAAAAGAAGCATTGTTACGACATCAAGGCTGGCTAGCAGAGTTTGTCGATTTGTGCCACGCCCTAGAAAACGGTGATTGGTCAAAAACTGAAATCGCAAGTGTAAAGTTCAATGTCGATATGGAAGAGATGATGAGTATCTATGATGAGTCGCGCACATGGGCGCAAGAACGTTTGGATGCTGTTTCGTAAGGCTCGTCGTCTTTCACCGTTTGTAAGTCAGCATATTTACCTCAAACAATCTCTCCGTTTTGTTTCCCCCAGAAAACACACCAACTATTGAGTCGCACTTTACGCTATGGCGACAAAATTAATTGCGCCGATTAAATGCCAATATCCACCGATTTATTCATACTTAGAAAAACCTTTGAACCGTAAACTCTACTACTCGCATTGTTAAAAAATTGTAAACTTGACTTGTTTACGACCTATCTATCAAATAAATCGGCTAACTCAATTGGGATTGCACTATGCAAAGACGTCATTTTTTAAAAAGCGCGCTAAGCGTAGCAAGCTTACTCGCATTGCAAGGCTGCAGTGAAAAAACCTTACCTAGTACTACAAAATCGAATATCACCGTTGGCACCCATATTTGGGTGTATGCAAAGCATCAAGAGAACTACGACGTTTCAAACATCTTAGGCGACATCTGGCAAGACATAAAATATGCAGGTATAGACGGCGTTGAACTAATGGAACAACCATTAAGGCGACGCGACAAAACCGCTCAGATACAAGGGCTTATTGACGAGCACAATTTACCGCTTATTGGCACCTCTTACGGCGCTAATTTTTGGGACAAAACAAAAAGCACTCAAATTTATGAAGATCTCGACAACATTTTTACCAATATGCAAACCCTTAAGGCTCGCACCATTGGCGTGTCGGTGGGGCACCCAAACAATAAGCGTTTAAAAACACCCAAAGAATTTGACACTCAAGCCGAACTAATTTTAAGGGCAACTGCGCTTGCAAAAAGCAGAGGCATTGCACTTAATTTGCATAATCACACTTATGAGGTCGAAAACAACTTACATGATTTACTCGGCACGCTAGAGCGTTTACCCGATGCTAAGCTTGGCCCAGACATAAACTGGTTAAAGCGGGCTGGTGTTGAACCAAACGCATTTTTACAACGATTTAAAGACAACATAGTGTTTTTGCATTTGCGCGATCAAAAAGACAACGGCAGTTGGCCCGAATCTGTCGGCGAAGGAGATGTAGACTTTAGCCAAATTGGCAAAACACTCGAGCAGATCAATTTTAATGGAGACGCTATCATTGAATTAGCCCATGAGGATGGCTTTAACCCTACTCGGCCAATTAAAGAAAGCTTGAAGTTAAGCAGAGAGCATATTCGAAAAACGATGGGCTTTTAAGTCGCATCGACTATTGTCATTGTATCTTCAAAATACTATCACGCAGTTGTCATTAAAGGTCTTTACGCTCTGCGATAAACTTGACCTTAACAGGCCACTGCGATGTTTACAGTCGAAGATGTATTAACAAAAAATTATCCGAAAATCGTATCAAAACCACTAATCTTTAAACCCTTGAGCTATGTACTTCGCAAGCTACTGCACGAAGAAGAAGCTGTTGGATTTGCCAAGACTTATGGACACCTTTCGGGTTTAGACTTCGTCGAGCAAATACTGCAGTATTTTGAAGTCTCTTTTTTGGTAAGAGATGATGAAAAAGAGCGCATACCCGCCAACGGTCGCTGCGTGGTTATCGCAAATCACCCCATTGGTTCGCTTGACGCGCTGGCACTTATTAAGCTAATTACTGAAGTACGAAGTGACGTCAAAGTAGTCGCTAATCAGATGCTAATGGCACTAACGCCCATGCATGAGTTACTCTTACCGGTAAATAACATGCAGGGCAATACGCCTAAGCAAAACCTAAGCAATATTCATCATCATCTAAAAACAGAGGGCTTAGTCTTAATTTTTCCTGCCGGTGAGGTATCTCGTCTGCGTCCTCAAGGAGTGAGAGATACCAAATGGCACTCTGGCTTTTTAAAGATTGCCAAATCGACAAAATCGCCCGTATTGCCCGTTTATATTAACGCAAAAAACTCACCCACCTTTTACAGCGCATCCATGATTTTCAAACCATTGGCCACCAGCTTACTTGTACAAGAAATGTTTAAACAAAAACAGAAATCCATAGGGCTTCGTATTGGCGAAATTATCCCTTACGAATCTTATGCTGACATGAAGCTGAATATTAATGAGCAATGCCGATTGTTCAAACGACACATATACAAAATTGCTGCCAACAAGCCTAGCTTATTTTTAACCCAAAAAGCCATTGCCTTAGCTGAAGACAGACGCGCTATTGTTAAAGATTTAGAATGTAGCTGCGAATTATTAGGCAATACTCAAGACGGCAAAAAAATTTATCTATACCGACACAAAGGTAGCAGCGCCATTATGCGCGAAATAGGACGCCTCAGAGAAATCTCATTCAGAGCAGTTGGCGAGGGTAGCAACAAAAGGCGTGATATTGACACCTACGACAATCACTACTTTCATTTGATTTTATGGGATGAAAAAGACTTAGAAATAGCCGGCGCTTATCGTTTTGGAGACGCCAAAGTATTGAGTAAAGCTGACCACCCTTGCGGTTTATATTCCGCGAGTTTATTCAACTACCAAAATGCAATGAAACCCTTTATTGAACAAGGTCTTGAGCTAGGTAGAAGTTTTGTACAACCTAAGTATTGGGGCAAACGCAGTTTAGACTATTTGTGGCAAGGCATTGGCGCCTTTCTAAGCAAATATCCTCAATACCGGTATTTATTTGGACCAGTGAGTATTCCGGGCACATTTCCGCAAGCCGCGATTCATCTTTTGGTAAATTTTTACAGCGTATACTTCAGCCATGAGACTTGCCTAGCGAAGCCTAAATTTCCGGTACATCTAAATAGTGAACCCTTTTATACCTTTACTGGGAAGGATTACGATAAAGAGTTTACTCAACTAAAAAATATGCTAACTCACATGAATGTAAAAATACCGATGCTACTTAAACAATACAGCGAGATTGCGTTGGAAGGTGGCAGCCATTATTTGTCTTTTAATCTGGACCCCGATTTTAATGACTGCGTTGATGGTTTGGTCATGGTCGATATTACTAAACTTAAGCCCAATAAAAAGAAGCGTTACATGAGTGCACTTTAATGTGAATGCAAATCAAATAGCGCTTCGTTTTTTTAAAACCTTGACATGAGTCAGTAAGCGGAGATTTCAGACAACATAAAACGTGTTTGCATAACAATGTCACCATTAATATCTTTAAGGCCTGCATTAATTTCGGGGTCTTCAAGCCACTGAACACTCACGAAACCGTAGTTCACTTCGGCACTTGCGCCGTTTAAGCGATGTTTATTCGGACTCACCTGCTTCCATTCTTCCGTTAAGCCTGAGCTGGTAATATCAAACAAAGGGTAAGCCACAGCGTTTTCATCCTTAGATATTTCACCCCAATGAGTATCGCCGCTTATCATCAATACACCATTAACACCGTGCTTATCGATGAGTTCAAACAAGCGTTTCTTGTCATCAAAATTCCCCCAAGCCTCCCAACCGGTATAATCTGACAGTACTTGCAAGCTAGAGCCGATTATTTTAATTGGCTCAGGTTTTTGCAGTTCGTCTTCTAGCCATTGCCACTGTGTTTCGCCTAACATCGACCCAGGCGATTTTTCGTATGGCCCCATATTTTCTGGTTTACGTGAGGCTAAATAGGCAATTGTGCCGACGCTTTTTAATGCGTCTCTTTGATACCTAAGGTCGGGTAAAATAACGCGTATTGCCTGCTGGCCTTGCCCTACTACGTAACTACCATATAGACCGTCGGGTCTCGTTCGGCGTGGACTATCTTGCGGCACATCCCAAAAATCGAGCATAATTTCTTTAGATTCATCCTTAAATGGATATTCTTTTCCGGCATCATTTTCGCCGTAATCATGGTCGTCCCATATAGCAAAAACATTTGTTGTAGTTTTTAGGGTTTGAATGCGAGATTTTGCGCCTAATTTAGCGTATTTATCTGTTAAAACCTGCATATCTTCGGTGTCGCCATAGATGTTATCTCCCAAAAATATAAATGCATCTTTGGGGTCTTGTAAAATAGCGTCAAATATTGGCATGTCTTTGTCTTGATGGGAGCACGAACCAAAAAGAATGTTGCTTACTTTACCCTCTTCGCGCTCCTGTGTTTTAAATATTTGGCTAATAGCTTTACCCGCTTGCGGGTTATATTCACTAGCATCAAAACCAAAGCTGGTGAGCGCAGTTGCCGCAAACTGATTTTGACTAAGTGGGCGTTCTGTTTTTAGCAAGCCCAGCGGTTTAATATCTGGCCCGATAGCAGCAAACCATATATGGTCTGCACCAACGATCCCATCCGTAAAGTCAGTTAACGACTCCATGTAAGACTGAATGGCTCTAACTGATGCATGATGTTGCCAGTCGTCTAAATTCCCCCCGCGACCATGGTCAGTAATGACCAATAAATTGGTGTTATCTTGATAACCCTCTAATTGCTGTAGAGTTTGCCAAAGGTCTTGCAAGTACGCGTCTGTCTGTTTAGCGCTCGTTAAGTAGGCATCGTATTTTCCGTTGTGAGCAAAATCATCAGTTTCGCCTAGGTTTATCACCAATACTTCTGGTTTTGCTTTTAGCAAATACTCTTTTGCGAAACCATAGGTAAATGCATCGTGCCTTACATTGTGCCAAGGGCTCGGGATTTCGGCTTGTAACTGATTTAAAAATTTGACTTGTGCACTATTAAATGAGGGCAAAAAAGGCTCAAAGCCAGCGTTTACCATCAAGCCGCTACGTTGTGTGTTAAAAATATAAGGGAATACGTCCCATCCCGAAAATATCCCTATTTTATTCCGATACTTCGGTTTTTGATTAAGCCATTCTAAAAATGTTTGGTTTTTATTCGCTTGTTTACGATTAGACCCTATGCGTTCGTCTGCAACACCGGTAAATATTTCGTTATACCCAGGGTACGAAAAAAACTGTTTGTTACTTACATTCATAAACGAGCCATTGTTGCGATCGCCCACTAATACTCCTTGCTTAGCAATAATGCTATGCGTAAACGGCATAAGTCGATTCCGCCTTTCAACAAGGTTGTCGTGCCAAAATGTTTCTTTTGTGTAATCGGGTCGCGCATTAAATTCTGGGCTATTCAAATGCGCTAAGCTTGCACCAGTGAAAACTTCCTGCCAGCGCAAACCATCGATTGTGACAATAATAAGTTTGCGCTTTGATTCCTTATGCATCGCTTTCACGTTATTCAAAGAGTGGGGCGTCAATTTAGCTTGAGCACTGACTAAAAGACTAATAAACAAAAGCGACAACAAAATACGCACTTTGATACTTAGCGAAGGCTTAAAGGAAAACAAATCAACTCTTTTTAACAAACACGTTAAGAAGAACTGGTCATTTGAACTGTTCATACTGATAACCTAAATGTAATAGCTTCAAAAAAAACACTTGGCTCCATAAAGAGCCAAGTGATAAGTGCTTTTTCAAGCGTCCTCAGGGAAAGGTTTAAACAAACATCTAAGGCTCAATTTACCTGTCAACTAAAAGTCGACAAGTAAATTAATGGCAGCAGTGCGCGGCGCACCAATCCAAGCCGATTGTCCTGCAATACCTCCTAGATAGTTTTCGTCAAAAAGGTTATTCACGGTAAATCTTATCTCGGCACTTTCTACACCATCGATGCTTGGCTCTAAAGCAACACCCAAGTACATATCAGCAAGGTTGTACGCTTCAGCAACGCTAGTATTAGCGGCGTTGATAAAACGGTCACCTACGTATTTATTTGATACTCCTGCAAAATAATTATTGCGAGACCAATCAAGTGACACAACGTACATATCTTCAACCGACCCAAACACCGTATTGCCCGGTGTTAGCCCCAATATTTCTGACACAGATTCGGAGGTGTCTTGATAAGTAGAGTCATTGTTGGTGTAAGACATATAAACACTCAAGTTTTCGCCAAGTGAAAACGAAAGTGATGCTTCGATGCCCGATGACTCTATGCCGCCCACGTTAACGTAAGACCCGTTTGTACCAATCAAGAAGTTAATACCCGAATCAGGCGTGTCTGGTGGAATGAAAGTAATTCGATTTTCAAAATCAATTTGATAAAAAGTTAAGCTTGCATCAAGCCAATCAGAAGAATAGCGCAAACCTAAATCGATATTTTCAGCTGTTTCTGGTTCTATCTCAGACAAAGTAGAAGCGTCGCGCTCTAACACAGTATCTTTAATAGCAGCAAAGTTTTCAGCGTATCCAGCAAAAAGTTCAATGTCTTCGGTAGGTTTAAAAATAAGTCCACCCGATAACAATGGGTCAGAATCAGAATCAACGCCGCTAATATTGTTAATCGAATCAAAATTATCAGTTGCATCAAGCTCTACTAAAAACTGTTTAACTCCTACTCTCGCCCTCATCCAATCAAATGAAAATTCATTTTCGAGATACAACATGGTGGTAGACACATCAAAAGAGCGGTCGTACTGCACCCAATAAGGAACATTATCAAACTCAAATGAAGAGGCTGAGTCGATAATTTTGTGCCAATCACGATACTCGTCACGAGAGTAATCTTCATACCATAACCCTGCGCGAGTGACGTTCTCAAAGTTGTCGCCTTCAATAAAATAACTAGCATCAAGATTAAAACCAAAGCGCTGTTTTCCATAATGAGTGTGGCGGTATGAGCCAACGGGCACGGCTCCTGAGCCATAACAGTCGGCATCGTATTCACTGCCAGCGCCGCCATAAGGGAAAGTAATTGAGCTTTCGCAGCCTGCTTGCGGGCTCAATACGTTGCCGTTGCTATCAACAAACTGGAAAATACCTAAGCTGCTTCCACCTAGCACAGTATTGCCTGATACTAGTTCTGAAGCTGGACCTGTGCCGTCGTTGGTAACATCAACTAAATAAGGTGGCACCCAATCACCGCGCCCTTCATTGTCGTGATAGTAGACGTTGGCACTGGCACTAAAATCATCCATTTTGTAATCGGCTTTTAAGTAGGCAAAAAGATTCTCTCTGAGCGTAGACCAGCCTTTGCGATAAAGCTGGTCTACATAGGGCACGCCGGTCCATTCTGAAGTCAAACGATCTGACTCAGGGTTAGATAAAAACTGATCTTTAGAAACACGTTGGTAGTTGTCTTCTTCGGCGTCATCATAAGAAAAATAACCTGTTAACACCAAATCATCACTCAGGTCAGAGACTAATTTTGAAGCAAGATGCACTTTGGTGTTTTCAGCCGACTGATTGACCCAATCTGTGTTAGATTGGCTCGAGACACTAAACCAAGCGCGCGTATTCTGATTAAGCTCACCGGTGTTATAACGCAAAAAGTATTTTTGACCATCAAAGTCAGCAAACGAAAAACTTGTAGTAAGAGACTCGGTTTCGGTAGGTGCGATGGTAGTAAAGTTTAAAGTACCGCCAAGGGCTTCGTTTGAACGAGACGCAATGTCTGCAGTGCCTTGCGATACTTGCACATAGCCAAGGTTTTCTGTGTCTATGTATCGGTTGGCTTTAGCGCCGCCGCCATAATTTGAGTTACCGTTTGCAATACCATCTATAGTGATACCAATTTGCTGTTCATCTAGACTGATTTGAAACCCACGAATTGATACCGTAGTCGACCAATCATCTGACCCAAAAGTATCACCTTCATTAATCAACACACCTGGTAAGTTATCAATGACGGCAAGTACACTCGTCAGTTGGCTTTGTTGATTAACCATCGCTTCAGTAGATTCATTATTAGCGTACGATACGCTTTTACCGACCACTTGAATCGTTTCGACCGAAGACTCTTCTAAAGTGTTTGGTTGGGCACTAAGCGTTGATGCTTCGATATTTTTATTAAGCACACTTTTCGTGTTTGCTTCACTGGCGTGTGCGCTAGAATAGAGCGCAGAAAAACACGCTAAAGCGATGATACTTTTCGGGGTGGTCACTCTTTTTATATTTGTCACGTTGTTCAATCCTAAGTAATAGTGTGTGAAGTTAAATCACCAGTACTCTAAGGGATGAATGTGGCATTTTTCTTTAAGAAACGTGAATAAATTTAGACACCTACGTGACAGTTACGTGGCAATTTTATGAAAGCTTTGTCATAATTT
>CAZXTD010000142.1:0-4666 GCA_964643575.1 uncultured Glaciecola sp.
TAGTAATCCAAACTGACGCGTATTCGTGAGTAATCATTAATAATGCAGCGGCAACTATCAGTTTATCGGCCACAGGGTCTAAGAATGCGCCAAATGGGCTCGTTTGCTGCAGTTTACGAGCGAGGTAACCATCAAACCAGTCGGTAATTGCGGCTAACCAAAATATAAATGCACCGACCTCATTAGCCCATTTCCAGTCTAAAAAATATACCGATACAAAAATAGGTATCAGTAATACACGAAAAATAGTCACTAAGTTAGGTATGGTCCAGATCACAACAGTCGATTATCTCGTTAACATATTCTGCGTTCATAATACCAGAACTTGCCTTCTTATGAATGCAAATAATCATAAATGGTATCGGCTAATTCAATACTTATTCCCGGTACTTTGGCAATTTCAGCTTTACTCGCCTTTTTCAGACCGTGTAAGCCGCCGGTATACTTAAGTAGTGTTTGTCTTTTCTTTGGACCAATCCCAGGAATCTCTTGAAGCGGTGATGTGGTTTTTACTTTTTGTCGTCTGGCCCTATGGCCACTAATCGCAAAACGGTGAGATTCATCTCGAATATGTTGCACCAAATGCAAGCCTTTTGAATCTGATTCTACCGCTACAGTATCGTGAGTATAAGCATAAATAAGCGTTTCTAAGCCGGGTTTACGACTCGTACCTTTTGCGACACCAATGATTAGCGGTTTGGTTTCATTCGGCCAATCTTTGAAATGCATTTCTGCCTCACCCAACTGGCCTTTGCCGCCATCAATCAGAAGCAAGTCTGGCATCTTAGCGTCTTTAACACTGGGCCCTTTGTATCGTCTTTTTAGGGCTTGTGCCATAGCAGCATAGTCGTCACCTGGCGTAATGCCTTCAATGTTAAATTGCCTGTAGTCACTTTTAAGGGGGCCGTTTCGGTCAAACACAACACATGAAGCTACCGTTTGTTGGCCTGATGTGTGGGAAATATCAAAACATTCCATTCGCTTAATAGGAGAATCTAGTTCTAAGGTTGTCTCTAAGTCAGTAAATCTGGCAAACATCGATTTAGCTTGATTCTGCTGAGTTTCCAGCGAGTTTTCGGCATTACTGTTGGCTATTTGTAAGTATTTTCGCTTTTCATCTCTTGCACCCTCATAAAACTGAACTTTGCGCTTTGCCTCTCCACTAAGTACGTTCTCTACTGCGGTTAAATCATTAAACTTAATCGGGATAACAATTTGTTTAGGGATCAGTTTGTTACCAGCAAGATAAAACTGCAGAATAAAACTCGCAAACACCTCTTCTGCGCTTATACCCTTTGGTACTTTCGGGAAAAAAGATTTGCTACCTAAGACTTGGTTGTCGCGAATAAATATACCAAATATACAGGCAATGCCATTGCGAAATGCAAAGCCGAAAACATCGAGCTCCTGCTGCGTTCCCGATACAAATTGTTGTTCTTGTATTTTGCGCAATGCACTAATTTGATCTCGATAACGCGCTGCTGCCTCAAAATTAAGTTGTTCGCTAGCACCTTCCATTTTATTCACGAGAGTACCGATAACTTGACTGTTTTTGCCTTTTAAGAACAAAGCGGCCAAATTAACTTGTTCTTGATACTCTTCGTTGCTCACGTGCCCTTCTACACATGGCGCACTGCAACGCTTCATTTGATATTGCAAGCAAGGTCGTGAACGCGCTCTATAATAACTATCTTCGCATTGCCTTATAGGGAAAATCTTTTGCATCGACCGTAAACTCTCACGCACCGACCATGCACTAGGGTAAGGTCCGAAGTATTCACCCTTTCGCTTTTTCGGCCCACGGTGAAAACTAATTCGCGGATGTTCATGTTCAGATATAAAAATGAAGGGGTAGGATTTGTCGTCACGTAACACTACATTGTAGCGTGGACGATATTTTTTGATGTAGTTATTTTCAAGTAGAAAGGCTTCGGTTTCGCTAGTCACAATCGTGATGTCGATATTAGCGATGTGCTTCACCAGTGTTTGTGTTTTGGTGCTATCGACATTTTTACGAAAATAACTAGTAACACGTTTTTTAAGGTTTTTTGCCTTGCCGACATAAATAACTTTACCCGCACTATCGTACATACGATACACGCCGGGCTTGGTAGAAAGATGTTTTAAAAACGTTTGATGGTCAAACTCGCCTGATTGACTGCTTGTCATTCAACCTATGCCTCAGCTATCAATTAAGCACTAGATTGAATGAGCTTGTGCCTTAGCGCCAAATGGGTAAGTTCAACATCAGAGCTAATGGTGAGTTTGTCAAACATTCTATAACGGTAGGTATTAACAGTTTTTGCACTTATTTGTAGTCGTTCGGCAATCTCAGTGACTTTCACGCCTCGCGTAATCATCATCGTGATTTCTAATTCGCGCTCAGATAACTGCTCGAATGGGTTTTCGTTATTTAAATCTAAACTACCAATGGCAATTTGTTGTGCAATTTCGGGGGCTATATATTTTTGTCCCGAATTCACTTTATATATAGCATTTACCATTTCTGCTTTATCGGCGTCTTTTGTTAAGAAACCATATGCACCTGCTTGCATTATTTTGGCAGGTATTGGATTTTCTTTGTGCATCGACAAACAAATGACTTTGGCGCTGTCGCATACTCGCATTACCTTGCGCGTTGCTTCAAGTCCACCTATGCCAGGCATGGAAACATCCATAAGTACAATGTCGGGCGAATTACGCCGACAATACTCAACTGCTTCTTCACCAGAACCGACTTCTGAAATAACCTTGAAGTCTTTTACATCGCTTAATATACGGACGATCCCTGTTCTCACGAGGTCATGGTCATCTACTACTAATATTTTGATCACGTCGTAACAACCTTTTTTGGGTATAGCTTAGCCTACTCTATGTGGCAGACTTTTTTATTATTGAGCGTCTAGTATCTTACAATCTGTTGACTTTTGGAACTGATTTTTGTTTTTCGTTGTGTTGAATTCTAAATACCCTTCAAACAGACATTATAAAAACAAAAAACCCGCATACATAAAATGTTGCGGGTTTTTTTTAATGTGGCGGAGAGTGAGGGATTCGAACCCCCGGTACTATCGCTAGTACGTCTGATTTCAAGTCAGGTGCATTCAACCGGGCTCTGCCAACTCTCCAAGAGGTGCGCATATTAAAATCGAATGAGGCGATTGTAAAGGCTTATACACAAAAAAAGTGAGACAATTGGTTCGAACGCAGTTTTTTTAAACAAACTTTACATCTTTTTGCGTTTTTCGTTCGAAAAATCTTGAAAAAGTGAACTAAACCCCATACAAATACACTAATGAATATTTAAGTTAACCCCTAAGCGTTTTGGAGAAATAAAATGGATAGACGTACTTTGTATTCTGGTGCAGCTGAAAGGCCAGCAGTAGAAATAAATAAGGTGCTTCGCAATACTTACATGCTGTTGTCGATGACCTTATTGTTCAGCGCAGTAACAGCAACAATTGCAATGTTCGCTGGAGTCGGTTTTATCGGTTCTATGGCAATGTTAATTGGCGGTATTATTTGTATGTTCGTCGTTAATAAAAAGGCAAATTCGGCTGCTGGTATTTATTGGGTGTTTGCATTCACCGGACTGATGGGTGGTTCGCTGGGTTTTATGCTCAACATGTATGTGTCAAATGGCGCTGGTGCTTTAGTTGGACAAGCGCTTGGCGGAACGGCGTTAGTTTTCATCGCGCTCTCTGCCTATGTTGTTACAACAAAGAAAAACTTTAATTTTATTGGCGGCTTTTTGATTGTCGGTATGGTTGTTGCGGTATTAGCAATGATTGCAAATATTTTCTTTCAAATGCCAGGCCTGCACATGGCGATTAATGCAGTGGTTATCTTTCTTATGTCTGGATTCATTCTTTATGACACCAGCCGAATTGTGAGAGGCGAAGAAGACAACTACGTGTTAGCAACAGTTGGATTATACTTGAACATTTATAACATGTTTATACACATGCTTTCGTTACTAGGTATGTCTGAAGACTAGTTTTTAAAGCAATACGATAAGTATATAAAAACACCCCATTTTGGGGTGTTTTTGTTTATACTGCTTCTATTCTATTTATTCACTGACTTATTGATATTCATGCACGTTTTCACATTAATTGTCACTAAAAGTCCGTTCGATTCAAGAAACGCTGAGAGCGCCATTGCATTTTGCCGTGCTGCTTTTGAGCGCGGTGACCAAGTTGAACAAGTATTTTTTTATCAGTCAGGTGTTCACAATGCATCTCATTTGCTTGCATCACCCAGTAACGAGTATGCATGTAAAGACGAATGGTTAAAGCTTGCTAATGAACAAGAAATCAAACTCAATGTTTGTGTCAGTGCTGCATCACGCCGAGGCGTACTCGACAAAAACACTGCAAGTCAGAATAATTTAGAATTAGTGCAAGCAAACCTTTCTTTACCGTTTGTACAAGTTGGCTTAAGTGACTATTTTGCTTCTTTAGCAAAGGGTAATATAAATGTCCAACTCTAACTATGTATATATTCAAACTAATGCTGCGCCCTATTCTACAGGTAAAGCCATTGACGCTTATGAAGCAGCACTTGGGGCCACTAACATTGGTTTACATGTGAAATTTGTGTTTGCTAATGACGGCGTTTACCAACTTTTATCAAATCAACAACCTGAATTAATTAGTCATAAGAG
>CAZXTD010000142.1:4676-11679 GCA_964643575.1 uncultured Glaciecola sp.
TTGCTAAAAAACTCAGCGCCCTCCCTCTTTTCGATGTTGAAGATATTTTTGTTTGTGAAGCAAGTACGAAACAGCGAAATATTCATTTAGAGAGTAATTCAGTATTTAATAGTCTCGAAGCAAGGGCAATTTCGAACACTGAGTTATATATGCTGCAAGCAAACGCTGCGCATGTTCTCATTTTTTAGGTGACATAGCATGCTCATAATGCTTTTAGATAATTTACCCGCTCAGATAAATCCATATTTAGCAAAAGATGCAGATTTAATCAAAATTGTTCTGCTTCAAGCGGGCGTGTATGCGGCAGGCGACCTGCTCAAAGCCTTCCCTGCTGCCACTATTTATGCGATTGAGAATGATTGGCGAGCAGCTGGTTTGAAGCCTATGAATCAGGTCGAATTAATCAGTTATGACAAATGGGTAGCGATGAGTGGTGAGTTTCAGCCGGTGGTGACCGTTCAAACCTAAATGTACTTGGATAAAATCGCGGGAATTTCATCTGGCGGGATAGGTTTACTGTACAAGTAACCTTGGAAGTGTTTTACTTGCATTTTGCGCAATATCTTACTCTGTGACTCTGTTTCTATCCCCTCAATCACGCTATCAATCTTGAGGTTATGGCATAAGTTTATGAGCGTATGCACAATCTCATATTTGTTTTGGTCAGTCTCAATTGAGTCGATAAGTACTCGGTCAAGTTTAATTCTGCTAAACTCAAAATCGAGTAAGTGATTAATTGATGAATAGCCCGTACCAAAATCATCAAGCGCAATTGACACCCCCATTTCGGTCAACAAGCGCAATGCTTCTCTGGTTGTATTAGTATCCTGAACAATGGCTGTTTCTGTCATTTCAGCAATGATTCTTTCCTTAGGAAAACGAGAATCTAACATGATGTTTTTGATTTTCTGCGCATTTTCAATCGAATTTACGTCCTGACTCGATAAATTGAATGATAGCGTAATATTTTCTGGCCATTTGCTTGCTTCTTCTAAGGCTTTACTTAGCAAAAGCCGTGATAACTTATTTATATAACCCGTTTGCTCAGCGATTGGAATAAAATCTGCTGGGGATACAAATCCCAACTTAGGTGATTGCCACCTGGCAAGTGCCTCAAACCCTTTAACTTTTGACGTTTGTGCGTCGACAATTGCCTGATAATAAACACAAAATTCATCATCGCTTGCAGTAGCTAAAGCGCTTTCTATTTTTCTGCGAGTATCCATGGTGGATTGGTCACTCACGCCGAACAAACGCGCACTACCACGCTCAAAGGTTTTACATGCGTTTAATGCAAATTCTGAACAATCAATTAGCTGATCAATTGTATCAGCGACGTTTGGATAGCTTGCAACACCGATAGAGACACTCGGCTTTAAGCTGAAATTCAAAAATTCTATCGTTTTATTCAAAGACTCACACAATGCTGAATTTTTACTAATCAGAGCTTGCTCATTCGTTATATTCGGTATGACAAATGAAAACTCATCACCTCCCATTCGTCCCACAACCGCTTCTTCGCCAAGAAGTTTCTTTAAACGTAAAGCTATTACCTTGAGTACTTCATCTCCTGCCGCATGTCCATAGACGTCATTGATTGCTTTAAAGCCGTCTATATCCATTGTGCCTAAGGCTAATGTAGATTCGTTTCTCTCAATCTTGTCGAGTAAAATGGGGAATGCTTCTAAAAACCCGTGTCGATTATACAATCCAGTAAGAGAATCATGTGTGGCTAGCATGTATTGCTTTTTACGACTTTTTGAGAGAGAAACTGCAAAAACAGCCAAGACTGCAATAATACTAATACCAGCAATATTCAGTATTTTTTGTTTGTCTAATAGTTGTTTTTGAAGGCTCACATTTTTTTCCAAGGCAGCGACTTCATTGTCTATAAAACTGCTGTATTGAATAGAGAGCTTTCGGAATCGGTCAATTTGGCGATTTGAATTACTCACATGATATTCATTGAGTGTTGCAATCGCTCTATTTGACTCACCATTCTTAATGTCTAGATAGGCCTTAGCCAAATGCATTTTACTTAAAGGACTAAGCTCTGTTGTAAAATGAGGGTCACTTGTAAACCTTGAAAAGTATTGTTTTGCTATTTCAATTTTCTGAGCCAATACAGAAGACGTAATTATAGCTGTATACCATGATTCTCTTCTCCCAGGCACATGTTCAACATAGTCTTCGGCAGAAAACAAGCATGAGAGTGAACGCTCTAAATTGCCGTTTAATTGTTGATAAACACCACAGGCAAAGTACACAAAAAACACATAACTTTTAGCGCTTTCGTCGGATAAGTTTGCTAACTGCCAATTGTTAATATCAATAGCATGCTTTACTTCATCAATTTGCCTAAACATATAAGAAAGGTTAGATAAGTAATTATTAACATTAAAACTCAAATAACTATAGTTTTGCAGATATTCATATGCAGCTCGATAACTCTCATTGCTTTGTGCAAAGTCTTGTACATTCATCATGGTATAAGCTGAAGCTAATTCTAGTGCGACGCCCGCGAAAGCAGTTTTATCCGATCTAATATAGGCATTTCTAGCGTCGCTAATAGCCTTTAAAGTAAGCGGTGTGATTCTTTTTAAGTTGCGTGCGTAAACGTGAACAACATGGGCAAGTACATGGGCTTCATCTGATAATATTCTGCTTTTAATTAGTGACTCAACCGTAACAATCACTTCATCTAGCTCTTGGGGAGATGTATAGGCCTCGAGGATATCAAGTACAAGTTGCATGTCTAAGTAATTGTCTTGTTGATGCTGCGATAACAAAGGAGAGTATATTTCTTTTAAGTCTCTATATTCCTCGACACGCCAATCTACAAGGTACATAAAACTAACCTGCTGATACGCTCGCAGGCGTTTTGTTGAACTCAGATTTGATAATTCTTGCTCTAAATCGTGTATTGAGCGTGAAGTGCTCATTTCATTCGAAAATTTTAGTGTCTCTGCAAAATCTACCGATTTATCAACCCACGCTTCCTTTGCATAAGTCTTAAATCCGACTAGCATTAGTGCCAGTATCAAACTACCAAGTTTGAGTAGATTACCTATGGTCCGATAATGGATAATACTTGCCTCGTTAATTTTGCTTCTTGCCGCAGAAGTTTTAGTTCGCTTATTATTTTGCTTTAACAATCTCAATTATCGGCACATTCTAATTGTTCATTAGGTAAATGTTGGCCCACTAAAAGCAGTCGGATTGCAAAACTAAAAATCAACTGATATTGTCTGCCGAAATTACTAGCATGTGACTAGAGTCATAACGTTTTAACTCTTAGATTAAGTACAAGAAAGACAATGAACAATGAAAATAATAAAACAGAACACTGCATTTCTGTAAACGGTCGTGATATTGCTACAGACAAAGAAGGATATTTGCTCAACAGCGATGATTGGAACACTGAAGTTGCTGTTGAAATTGCAAATATTGAGCAGCTACAAATGACTGACGAACACTGGCGGGTTGTGCATTTTGTCCGACAGTTTTATGCAACCTACGACACCAGTCCGGCAATGCGGGCTCTGGTAAAGGCGCTGCAAAACGAATACGGACCGGAAAAAGGTAATAGTCGATATCTATATCGACTTTTTTCGAAAGGGCCCGCTAAAATACCCACGAAAATTGCGGGGCTACCTAAACCTGCTAAATGCCTATAGACTGAGCTGGAAAAGCATTACACAATAAAAAACGGCCTAGTGTGGCCGCTTTAAATAAAAGTTGTACATTAACGTACATGCGCTTTACGAAACTGCTATCCGTTCTACACCATTCATGTAAGGTACAAGTGCACTGGGGATACTAACCGACCCATCCGCTTCTTGATAATTTTCTAGAATAGCCACTAATGTGCGCCCTACTGCTAAGCCGGAGCCATTTAAAGTGTGCATCAACTCGGGTTTTTTCATTTCTTTTGTTTTATAACGAGCTTGCATTCTGCGGGCCTGAAAGTCTCCCATGTTAGAACATGAAGAAATTTCTCTATAAGTATCTTGGGCAGGCAACCAGACTTCCAAATCGTAGGTTTTGCAAGCACCAAAGCCCATGTCGCCAGTACATAAAATTACTTTTCTGTAAGGCAGTTCTAGTTTTTGCAAGACTTTTTCGGCATGTCCGGTAAGTTCTTCTAGCGATTGCATACTGGTCTCAGGCAAGACTAATTGAACCATTTCGACTTTATCAAACTGATGTTGTCTTATTAGGCCTTTAGTATCGCGTCCATAAGAACCGGCTTCGCTTCTAAAACACGGCGTATGGGCAGTCATTTTGAGCGGCAGTTCATCTGCTGCAAAAATTCTATCGCGTGCAATATTGGTAAGCGGTACTTCAGCGGTAGGAATAAGCGACATCCCCTGACCTTCTTCGGTTGCTGGCTTGGTATGAAAGAGATCTTCACCAAATTTCGGTAATTGGCCTGTACCGTACAAGCTGTCTGAGTTGACAAGGTAAGGCACGTAGACTTCGTGATAACCATGTTCTTGTGTATGTAAGTCGAGCATAAACTGTGCAATTGCTCTATGAAGACGCGCTACAGCGCCATTCATTACCACAAAGCGACTGCCAGAGAGTTTCGCTGCCGTTTCAAAATCAAGGCCATTGCCTAGTTTCGCAGATAAGTCAGCATGATCTTTCACTTCAAAATCGAACGTTTTTGGCGTTCCCCATTTCAATATTTCGACATTATCATCTTCATTTTCACCAACGGGCACGTCTTCAGCGGGCAAGTTTGGCGTTTCTTGATAAAAAATATTAAGTGCGCTTTGAACATGCTCTAAAGCTTCTTTTGCTTCGTTTAATTTAGTGCCTAGTTGGTCTACTTCAGCGAGTAAAGGCGCTATATCTTGCCCCGATGCTTTTGCTTTACCAATAGACTTAGACCGCACATTACGCTCGTTTTGTAATTCTTGAGTGGACACTTGCAAACTTTTACGTTTTTCTTCTAACTCAATATAAGCTTGTGTATCGAGAGTAAAACCGCGTGCAGCAAGTGCCTTGGCGGTATCTTCGATGCTATTGCGTAGCAATCGTGGGTCTAACATGGATCAATTCATCCTTTTACTAATAAAAATGCCAACCATACACCAATTATGCATAGGCTAACGTTAACTAAAATATTGAGAACAGCTTTTACAAAATCACCTTCTTGCAGCAGCATTACGGTCTCATAAGAAAATGTAGAAAATGTGGTTAGTGCCCCTAAAAGGCCAACGCCTACAAATAAACGTAAGTTGTCTGATACGTCTTGTTGCGTTTGCATCCAAGCGTACAAATAGCCCAAAGCAAAGGAGCCAATTACATTTACCGCAAGAGTACCAAAGGGAAAGCCTTTACCCAATAGCTTTATGCTGTGTTCATGTAAAAAAAAACGCAGGCAAGCGCCTATCGCACCACCTAAGGCTATGTAAAAATAAGCCAAGCCATTTCTCCTTATTTATTGCCTTTATGCAAACTTTGTAAAAATAGCATTTTTTGTTTCAGTTTGCTTTCAAAACCTCGCTCGTTCGGCGCGTAAAGACTATGCTCTTGCATATCATCTGGGAGATAAGTCTGCTGTGGGGTGTAAGCATGTTCAAAATTATGAGCATACTGATAACCCTCGCCGTGTCCTAAGTCTTTTGTTATCTGGCTCGTTGAATTTCGCAAATGTATAGGTACTTCACTAGTGGCATATTTTTTCGCAAGTTCTTTGGCTTGGCTAAAAGCCATATATACAGCATTGCTTTTAGGCGCTAGCGCACAGTAAATAACAGCTTGTGAAATTGCGCGTTCACCTTCTGCGGGCCCTACACGATGATAAACATCCCAAGCGTCTATACATATACCTAGGGCTTTAGGGTCAGCATTGCCTATGTCTTCACTGGCAATGGCAAGCAATCGCCTACAAATTGGAGATACATCGCTAGACGCTAGTAGCAGCCTAGCAAACCAAAAAAGTCCACCATCTACCGACGAGCCTCTAATTGATTTATGAAATGCAGACAGGATATCGTAATAATGGTCCCCTGATTTATCAAAGTTTGTGATTTTTTCGCCGCTAGCTTGCTCAATAATCGCTTCGCTTAATTCGTTTGTTTCCGAATTTGAGGCGACAAGGCTTTGAGCGACTTCAAAATTAGTAAGCAAGCGACGTGCATCGCCATCTGCAAGTTGGATTAATAAGTCTGTAGCAGACTTATTGCATATAAGCGGTTGACTACGACTAACATTAATTTGTTCTATTGCACGAGATAGCAGCGCTGCTAAATCAGTTTTTTCTAATTTACGTAAGGTAAAAACGCGCATGCGTGAAAGAAGCGCAGAGTTGACTGAAAACGCAGGGTTTTCTGTTGTCGCACCAATTAACACAATATCGCCGCTTTCTACATGGGGTAAAAACGCATCTTGTTGTGTTTTGTTAAAGCGATGGATTTCGTCAACAAAAACAATTTTTTGTTGCTTCATATCTTCTACGCTAGTATTAACATTGCTAAATAAGTCCTGAACATTGTGCGCGGATTGACTGACGCTATCACCGACTAAAGCTTTAATATCTTTGATACCGCTGGTAATAGCTGAAAGATTAACAACGGGTAACTGCCAGTAAGTTTCCAGTAAGTGGACTAAACTTGTTTTGCCGCAGCCTGGAGGCCCCCACAATATCATTGAGCATATTTGATTTTGTTCGCACAACTGTCTTATTGGACCGTTTTCACCCATAAGATGCGTTTGGCCGACATAGTGTTCGATGCGCTCGGGTCGTAATAGACTCGCAAGAGGTTGATGACGGCTATTCATAAAGCGCGTTGATCGTCTACCACCCATCCTTCAGGCACACTAAATGAAAATTGAGATGCAGCCAATGGTTGTTTGGTATCCACGTTTTTAAATTCAACGCGATTTTGTTGCTCCTGCTTATCGATAGATAAAAGACGACTTAATTGTCCAGCAGCATCAAAACTCAATACAAAGCGGGTAATTGGGGCATTAATGTCGCTAGGCTTAAGCA
>CAZXTD010000143.1:0-11297 GCA_964643575.1 uncultured Glaciecola sp.
GAATTAGCCAGTTTAGTGCCTTTAGATGAACACTTAATAGAAACTATTAGCCTAGCGCACGATATCGGTCATCCACCGTTTGGTCACGGTGGTGAGCTTGCGTTGCAGTATATGATGCATGAGCATGGTGGATTTGAAGGTAATGGGCAGACCTTTCGCATTTTGACCCGACTTGAAACCTATTCCGCGCAAGCAGGCATGAATTTATCAAGGCGCAGCTTATTAGGCGTTATTAAATACCCTAACTTTATGTCTGTGCTCACCAACACTGCTTGCGTCCCCGAAAAAAGCGAACGCTTTTCTCAAGTAAAAGCGCACAGTTGGCATCCACCAAAAGCCTTATTTGATTGTGACCGTGATATATTTGATTGGTTGTTAGCGCCACTTTCAGTAGAAGATAAAACCACTTTTATGACTTATCAACAATTTAGCGACAAGCATTCAAAAACAATGCACAAGTCGGTAGATAGTTCGAATATGGAGTTGGCAGACGACATCGCTTATGCCATTCACGATTTAGAAGATGCCGTGGCAATGAATATGGTGTCACAGGTAAGTTTTGAGAAAGAAGTAACAGAGCCAGTGCTAGCCCTAGACCATCAATGGCTTAGCCAAAACATAGTGAATATTCAGCGCGATTTGTTTATCGACGAACCCTACATTCGTAAAAACGCGATTGGCGCATTAGTTAATGTATTTATTAGTGAAATGCGCTTAGCCAGAAAGCACTTGTTTGATGAAGTATTACTTGATTATCAAGCAACCTTGCCAAGTGATGCCGAACAAGCCTTAAACCTGTTTAAGAGTTTTGTATTTCGTAACGTTATACGTAAACCAGAGATGCAGCACATCGAATTTAAAGGGCAAAAAATAGTGATGGCCTTGTTTGATGTGTTTAACAATGAACCCCTTCGTTTGCTGCCAACTAATACCAATTTACGCTGGCAAAAGGCAAAAAACGAAACTGAAAAAAGACGAGTTATCGCTGACTATATATCCGGCATGACCGACGACTACGCAAGCCGAATGTATTCAAGTTTATTTCTACCGAAAAGTCATAGTCTAGGTGAATTATTTTAAAATATGCATACACTGGCTGATACAGGGCGATGAAGAAACATTTTTCACTGAATACTCTGAAGCTGCCGTTTACGCTCAGACTACCCGTTTACACATATCAACTGAACCAGTAAGCAGTCGTAACACTACTAATTACATCTTACTAGACTGACACTGCAATTAAACATGTTGCAAAGCGGTCATATCGCTAAGCAATGTAAAAGTTAAAGTCGATGTATTTTAAATCGAACGGGAATAAGTATGCTAATAAAACGAGCAAAATCAAGCGATCAACATGAAAATACGGTAACCGATGAGAGCGTATACAAAGATCGGCGTCAAATACTCAAACAACTTGGTTACGTTGGCGCAAGCGGCTTACTAGCAACAGCAGCGCCCGCTCAGGCGGGCATTTTCGGTTGGTTTAAAGACAAACAACCCACCGTATTTGAGCAACGACAGCTTGCCTTTAGAGAGGCAGTCGCATCAACCAACTCTAGCCTCACGCCTGAAGGTATCGCCACTAGCTATAATAATTTTTACGAATTTGGCACTGGCAAAGACGACCCAAAAGCAAAGGCACAAGGGTTTAAGGTCGACCCTTGGTCACTCACCATAGATGGCTTGGTCGAAAAACCTATCACCTTGAGTTACGACGACTTATTCGCAAAACTCGCGCTTGAAGAACGCATATATCGTCTACGCTGCGTAGAAGCGTGGTCGATGGTGATTCCTTGGATTGGCTTTGAACTTGGTAAGCTCATAAAGCTCGCACAGCCCTTGAGTAGCGCCAAATATGTTGCTTTTTCTACTCTACTAGACCCAGAACAAATGCCCGGCCAGCGTAACCGCTTTGTTGGTGGTGGTGTCGATTATCCGTACGTAGAAGGCCTACGCTTCGACGAAGCGATGCATCCTTTAGCCTTTTTGTCGGTAGGAATGTATGGCAAAACTCTGCCACCACAAAATGGCGCCCCCATCAGATTGGTTACCCCATGGAAATATGGTTTTAAGAGTATAAAGTCATTGGTCAAAATAAGTTTAACCGACAAAGAACCAACAACAAGTTGGAATGTGCTGGCGCCGCAAGAATATGGCTTTTATGCTAATGTTAATCCTGAAGTTGACCACCCTCGTTGGTCACAAGCTCGAGAACGTAGAATTATGGGCAGCAGTGTATTTGACCAAGAGCGAATAGAAACTAAGATGTTTAATGGTTACGACGAAGTCGCCCCTTTGTATAAAAATCTGGATTTACGTAAGAACTACTGATAAAGAATGATAGTTTTAAATAGTGCTTGCAAGAGGATATGAATATCGTAGATAAGCCGATTAGGGTAAACCCAACTTATATCAGTCTTATTCGTTGGCTCATACATAGCACCTCTATCATATGGCTAACCCTCATATTATATTTTGGGTTTGCAGGCCAACTACCGGGTGACCCTGTTCAATATTTACTGGATTTTACGGGTATCTCCGCTCTTAATTTACTATTGCTTTCGCTATGCATTAGCCCTCTTAGTGAATTCCTAAAGTTCGGGCAACTGATTAAAATTAGAAAAACTCTGGGTGTTTATGCAGCCGTATATGCGCTATCACACTTATGTGTATTCATCGCTTTTGAACTTCAATTCGAATGGGGTCTAATATTTGAGGAAATTGTTGAGCGACCATACATCACCGTTGGTTTTATTGGCCTATTGATATTATCAGCGCTCTTGGCAACATCCTTTGATAAAGTCAAAAAGCGCATGGGAAAAACCTGGAGTAAATTACACAATTACGTTTACCTTGCACTAGTATTTATCGTTCTACATTTCATATGGTCAATAAAAGCCGACGAGCTCGCCCCATTACTCTATGCAGGCTTGAGCCTTATTTTACTCTCACTAAGAATAAATAAACTAAAAAGAATCTTTACTTAGCGCTTGCAATCGTTTTTATACAGGAGTACTGTATATCTATACAATATGTATAGGTAAACAGTTATGACTTTAACAAACAGCGCTTTTCCACTCAGTTCCGTATACGATATGGGCTCTGCCGCTAAAAAGGTAATATATGCCAGTACTTTCGCAACCAATAACGTCGCTACCAATAAAGAAGGCGATGGCTGGGTTGTTAATATCAGCGCAGGCTATCGATTTACCACGCGTGCACAACACCAAATCCAAATTAGTTACAGTCAATACGTTAAACCATTATTGCTACGAGCAAAGCCAAACTATAAGGAAATAGCAGAAACGCTAATTAACAAGCAGTTTGAATTTTTGTGCGCTTTGTTACGAGCAAATACATGTAAGTTCATCTATTTTGATGCGGCTTTTTCTGATGAGCAGTTTGCACAAATAAGAGTGCTACAAAGCTGCAGCCACTGCGAACTGATTAATACCCGATTGGCCTATATGTTCGAGCAACAAAGACACGCATAAGAGCAGCGCTTAAAAACAGATACGAAATACTGAAAAGTAGAATTTGAAAATTCACTTAAGGGTTAACGCGAGACCAACACCACACTTCATGATTGGCTTCTGATACTTTTTCTTCTCGCTGTGTTGCCTCATGTCTTTTATAGATTTCTCTTGTTTGAGGGCGCGTTTTTAAGTCCAAGTAATCAACATAATCTGCTTGTAAAAATAAAACAGTAAACGTAGATGGTGCTTGTTTGATGTCTTGTTTCGAAATATCGATGTCGAATAGTGCCTCATTTTTGGTATTAAACGGATCTAATGGGCTTGGCCAATAAAATTGTGACTTGGCATTTTCAGATAGCTCAGCCCAAATTTTTTCCCTAATATGCTGATTGTCAGATGTGGAATCTAAAAGTTTAACGTTGCAATTTATTCGATACTGCTCTCTGCTTGCTTCAAAATACCAAGCAATTTGAGCAAATGGATGTGCGATCAACTCTTTATATTTTGTACTGCGCGTGTCTGTAATCGCAAGCAAATCATTGCTGTCATGATTAAACCCTCTAAATACTAAGGTGCGGTTTTGAGCAAAACCTTCAAGACTTAGGTTAGCAAACTGGAAATATTTGCTTTGTGGCTTGCTTCGCCCTTTATAAATACTTGCAGTTAAAGACTGTCGCCACCTCGGAAAATAGTTATCAAGTTCAGCCATGGCTTATCGTTTTACCCGACTAAACAAACGATAAAAGTTCTCACTCGTCTGCTTCGCTAATTCCTCAAGGCTAATACCCTTCAAATTTGCAATAAATTTTGCAACATCAACCACGTGTTTGGGTTCATTCTGCTTGCCGCGGTGAGGCACAGGTGCAAGCCACGGCGAATCAGTTTCAATTAATAGCTTGTCCAACGGTATTTGTTTTACTGTTTCTTGAAGTTCTTGTGCCGACTTGAACGTCACGATTCCCGAAATGGATATGTAAATGCCCATTTCAATTGCAACCTTAGCCATTTCTAAACTTTCAGTAAAACAATGTAAAACAGCGCCTGTTCCTGGTTTATAGTGCTCTGACAATAAACGAAGCGTGTCATCTTGTGCGGCCCTTGTGTGAATAATTAGCGGCTTATTTAAGGTATTGGCAACTTTGATATGATCAACAAATGAAGTTAGCTGCACCGCTTTAGTCTCAGCGCTATAATGATAATCTAGGCCTGTTTCACCCACTGCCACCACTTTAGAATCACTCGCTTTTGCAAGAAGGGTGTCGTAATCGCATGCGTCTTCTTGATGCAAAGGATGCACACCACAAGACACCGACACATTGTCAAACTTGTCTACTTTTTCGCACATCTCGTCAAACTCTTTTACCGATACAGCAACACATAACATATGCTCTACCCCTGCCGCAGATGCATCTGTGACTTTTGAAATAAGCTGTGCTTCGTTGCAATTAAGCCGGTCTAAATGACAGTGAGAATCTACAAACACTTACGCTCCTTTTTGAGAAATAGCATTAAAAATTTGTTGTAATAGAAGGGTTTTATTCACACCCGCCTGCGATATTTTGCGGTTTGCTTGTGTGCACTTGTTAATCATGTCTTCTAGTTCAAGCAAGTTTGATGTACTTGCTTTGTTTAAAACTGCGTTTTGATATTCGTTTTTACACCATTGATACGTCCAGCGCAAAACTAAAGCGCTATTATCTAGCCACTTACTCGCAAGTGAAATTGCACTCACTTTCTGTTGAGACAATGACATTAAGTCTTCACTAAAACTGGCAAAATGTAAGGTATCACTTTGCAGCGCTTGTAAGTAATTTATCGGGGAGCCTGAATATGCACGTAAGCCAGCCAAGTTAGCTGATGCGCCATCAATACTTTGACCATTGACTTGTTCATTAATTTGTTTTTTTAGCCAATCTATTGAATCGCTCTCATCTGGCAAACTTATCCGTATTTTTTCGCATCGACTCTTAATCGTTGCTAACAATTTGGCAGGCTGATTAGTCGAAAGTAATATATACGTGTTGTTCGATGGTTCTTCGAGTGTTTTTAATAATGAGTTGCTCGCCGCCTCTGTCATCAGATGAATATCGTCAATAATAACCACTTTATTGCCTAACAATTGCGAAGTGGTCGTCACAAATTCGTTAGCATTTCGGATGGAATCGACACCTATACTCGGTTTATCACTGAGTATTTTTTTAAGATCGGGGTGCGAATGTGCATCAAATAATAAACATGATTTACAATTGCCGCAGCTCTCTCTAACTTGATCACTAGTCGATATGGGTTGATGCGCCACTTTTTCACAAAGCAAAGCTTTTGCGATTGCCTCTAAGAGATACGACTCACCTACCCCTTCATCAGCCACAAATAATAGACCGTGGTGCAATTGTTGTGTTGCTATGCGTAGTAAAATATCGTCGTATATACCCGCTAACCACGGATAGAGCTGATTCGACTGATTATTGTTCTGCTGAGACATTAAGGCTCTACTCTCTTCAAATACCAGTTTTCTAATGCGCTGATAACTTGTGATTGCACTTCTTGCATTGTCTGACTGGCATCAATACTTTGTGCGTTATGCATAGACGCAATTTGAGTTTGATAGACTTGCCGTGCCCTTTCAAAAAACGCGAGGCCGGCCTGCTCTATCCTATCAAGTTCTCCTCGCCCTCTTGCTCTTGCTAAACCTAAGCTTGGCTCAATGTCTAGGTACAAGGTAAAATCAGGCGAAAATTCGCCTAAGGTCAGCGTACGCAGTTGGTGAAGTTTTTCTATGCTCACTTGACGGCCACCACCTTGATAGGCCACTGAAGATAAATCATGTCGGTCTCCAATTACGTATTTGCCTTCGGCAAGTGCGGGCTTTATGACATTATGTACCAGCTGGCTGCGGGCGGCATACATTAACAAGAGTTCGGTTTGCTCGGTGACTTCTTCGTTTGGCCATTCGTGTTTTACACAATCTCTTATTGCCTCAGCCATTGGCGTGCCGCCTGGCTCTCTGGTAGTTACAACGGTTTCATTTTTAGCCTCTAAATATCGACGAATGGCATCAATAACGCTGCTTTTACCCGCGCCTTCCAAACCTTCTACTACGATGAATGCCGGTTTATTCATTGATTATAATTCCTAGAGCCTCTTTTACATTTATAGTGCTAATCATTATTTCTATTTTGTTTTAGTTTATCTAAATAGCGCCTTACTGCTCTATTGTGATCTGCTAAGTTAGTTGAGAATTGATGACCGCCTTCACCACTGGCAACAAAATACAAAGAGTCGGTAAGTGCTGGTCGGCTAGCGGCATGTATTGATGCTAAGCTTGGCATCGCAATAGGGGTTATCGGTAAACCTTTTATAACATAGGTATTATAGGGTGTTGGTGTGCGTAAATGCTTGCGTGTTATATCTCCATCATAAGATTCACCAATACCATAAATCACCGTTGGGTCGGTCTGAAGACGCATGTTTTGGTTCAATCGATTAACAAACACGCCGGCTATTTCTTCTCGTTCCGATTCAAGCGCTGTTTCTTTTTCAATTATTGATGCCAAAATAAGCATTTCATAAGCCGATTTAAGCGGAATATCTGCAAAACGATTATTCCATTTTTCATCTACGCTATTATGCATTGCCCCATATGCACGTTTAACCAAAGAAAAGGCCGAAGACTGATGAGTAAAATTATAGGTATCTGGTAATAGACAACCTTCAAGCGACGCATATTGGTTAGCGCAAAAAGCATCGTCACTTCTAATTAGAGCGGCATATACCGATTCTAAGTCGCCTAAGTCATTGTTCAAATCTGGATGTTGCTGAAGAATTTGATACCACTGAGACCAAGTTTGTCCTTCGATAAGCGTGATACTAAATTGCTTAACTTCACCAAAACGCATCATCTTCAAGGCGTCAACGAAGCGAGTATTAACCGGTATTTCATACAATCCAGCTTGGACGATATTGTATTCAGGGTGAAAGCGCGCCCAAAGTTTAAAACCTATACTGTCAATATTGGCATGTTGGCTTAACTGACGCTTTACAGCATAAAGAGAACTGCCTCTTTTTATCTCTACGGTAAGCGGCTGACTGATATCAAGCGTCACGCCCTTGACGTTTTCAATGCTTTGCCAAACAAATAGTGCACCACCGATAAACAATGCAGATAAAAGTACGGCGATAACAAAAGCAGTATTTTTCAAACGTTTACTAATAGTCATTGCCAGTCTGCATGAGAGTAATGAAACAAGGTCATATTATATTTTTTACTTCCCTTTAAAGTACTTCAAAAACGCTATTGCGTGTATGCAAATATTGCAAGAATTCGTCACGTATAGACTGTAGTGGCTTCATACTATATTGTTTTGGCTGAAAATTGTCGCTTACAGCGGGAACTAGCTCACTTACTCCTACAAGATGCTTTATCGCGTTACACATAATCAAAGCGTCGGCTGATAACAAGTCGTCAAGGGTATAGTGCCCAATCTCAAGTGCAATATTTTTTGCCCTAAGGAACTTAATAAAAGCTTTACGCATTATGCCATCAACACCAGACAAATCTAATTGAGGAGTATGCCATATTCCATTGCTCAAGAAAAACAGATTACCCGCGGTGAATTCAACCAGCTTTTGGTTAATGTCTAGCATGACTAAATCGTGTATGTAAACGCCTTGCTCTACATTTGGAGACCCAAAGCTATGCTGTAATTCTTTGTTCTCGGACAAATGTTGAAGTTCATGTTTTGCCAACACTTGTTCAAGTCTATTTAAATGCTTGAGCCCTGCTAACATTGGTTGCTGAGCTAAAGTGAATGAACAACATTGGACGCGATAATTAGACCGTTCATTGACGGTTAATTTTTCACAGGAGTGCATGCTAATGTATAAATGCAGTAATGGCTCTAAAGGCAACTCGTAGCCACGGCCGCCAGACCCTCTAGTCAATAATAACTTAATCGCTAAAGATGATTTATTGTGAGCGATGAGTGTTCGCAGAACGTCTTCAATCGCATGTTTTATTTTAGACATATCGACGAACATTTTTAATCTCGCAGCATCGCCGACCAGTCTTACAATGTGCTCGTTAAATAAAGTGACTTGGTTTTCATCACAATACATTGTCGTAAAACAGCCGTCACCATATTGCAGCCCGCGGTCTGCATATTGCAAATCAGCCTGTTCAGAAGCGTTAGGGTTAACGACTATCACTTTAAACGCGTGTAGCATGACTATTGTTCGCCAAGTTTGTTAATAAAAAAGCGAAGTGTTTATTAATAAACTGCTTCGCTTTACGACTGTTTACGACAATGTAGTGACTAGCTATGAAGTTAGCGTTTCATGTGCGCCAACGGCATAGGTAGAAAACGATTTACGCCTTCTTAAATAGCAATGATCCGTTTGTACCACCAAAACCAAATGAATTACATAAGGCATAATCTGCGCTAAAACCTGCGGCCGTATTAGCTACAAAATCGAGGTCGCAGCCTTCACTAGGGTTATCAAGGTTAATCGTTGGAGGCGCCATTTGGTCTCGCAAAGCCAAAATGGTAAAGATAGCTTCCACTGAACCTGCAGCGCCGAGTAAATGCCCCGTCATTGACTTAGTTGAGCTAACTTTTAGTTTGTCTGCATGAGCATCAAAAACAGAACGAATAGCGGCAACTTCGGCAATATCACCGGCAGGTGTAGAGGTGCCATGCGCATTGATATAGCCCAATAAATCTTTGTCTACTTTCGCATCATCTATTGCATTTTGCATCGCAAGCGCTGCACCCGAGCCATCGGCAGGTGGCGACGTCATATGATAAGCATCTCCACTCATCCCAAAGCCGACTAATTCTGCGTATATACGTGCGCCTCGCGCTTTAGCATGCTCATAGTCCTCTAGCATAACAACACCTGCGCCTTCTCCCATGACAAAACCGTCACGGTCTTTGTCCCACGGTCGACTCGCCCCTTCAGGGTTATCATTGTTAGTAGACAAGGCCCTAGCAGAGCCAAAGCCTGCAAAAGCAAGACCTGTAATAGTGGCTTCAGCACCGCCGGCAAGCATTGCGTCAGCATCACCATAGGCAATCATGCGTGCAGCAATACCAATATTATGAACACCCGTTGTACACGCGGTAACAACATTAATATTAGGACCTTTTAGGCCTTCCATGATGGATAAAAAGCCTGAAATCATATTTGTAATTGTAGAGGGAACGAAAAATGGCGATACGCGTTTAGGCCCGCTTTTCAACATTTTGGTGTGGTTTTCTTCAATTAGCGGTAAACCACCAATCCCCGAACCAATGGCTACACCAATGCGATGAGCATTTGTGTCATCGACTTCTATGTTAGCGTCTTGCAAAGCTTGTTTGCCTGCAGCAATCCCTAGTTGTATAAACCGGTCCATTTTTTTTGTTTCTTTTTTTGGAATATAGGCTTCTACATCGAAGTCTTTGACTTCACCCGCTATTTTTGTATTGAAATCACTTACATCAAACAATGTCGTTTTCGCAATACCACTTTTTCCAGCAAGAATATTTTCCCATGTAGAATCTACATCAGATCCGACTGGAGTTATCATGCCAAGACCAGTCACCACAACGCGGCGTTTAGTCATCCTTCTCTCCTGAACATATTAAAACTGCGGCTCATTACCCTACCATAACGTATTATTATTATAGTCGACAGCATTATACAGCGTGTGAATCGAGGTAAAAACCTTGTTATATACGATTTTCTATTTCACAAATAAAAAAACGGCCCTAAAAAGAGCCGTTTCTTTAAAAACTAATTTATGCGTCGTTATTGGCGTTTATGTAATCAATCGCTGATTGAACAGTGGTGATTTTTTCAGCTTCTTCGTCTGGAATTTCGGTATCAAACTCTTCTTCTAAAGCCATTACCAGTTCAACTGTATCCAAAGAGTCAGCTCCTAAATCATCTACAAATGAGGCCTCTGATTTTACTTCTTCTTCTTTAACGCCCAATTGCTCTACAATGATTTTTTTTACGCGTTCTTCAATGTTACTCATAATTACAGGTTTCCTTTACATACCTAAAATAAAATAGCGGGGCATAGTTTATTGACCTTATCCTCGCCATGCAAGCTTAACCAAGCATTTAATCCGTGGTCAAACCACAGATGTAAATTATTCGTTAATTCGTGCTTCGTATCAACCGTTATTTGGGGCTATTTCAATAAAAAACAAGTTTTATTGATCTAGCACATATACATACCGCCGTTTACGTGAATAGTTTCACCGGTGATATACGCAGCAGAATCTGAACATAAAAACACCACAGCAGCAGCGACTTCTTTGGGATCACCAAGTCTGTTTGCAGGAATATCATTAAATATGGCGCTTTTTTGCTCATCTGTTAGCGATCGTGTCATGTCTGTATCGATAAAACCAGGTGCTACGACGTTTACGGTAATACCACGTGAAGCAATCTCTCTTGCCATCGATTTGCTAAAGCCTATTACAGCCGCTTTCGCAGCTGCGTAGTTTGCTTGTCCACCATTTCCGGTAGAACCCACTACAGAGCCGATTGACACAATTCTTCCTGATTTCTTTTTCATCATACCGCGCATTACGGCCTTAGAAAGCTTAAAGACAGATGTTAGGTTAGTGTCCATAATATCTGACCATTCATTGTCTTTCATGCGCATCAAGAGATTGTCACGAGTAATACCAGCATTATTGATGAGTATATCAATTGACCCATGTGTATCTGTCATTGCTTTTAGGCACGCTTGCATGTCTTCATCTTCATTTACGTTCAGGCGGTATCCTTTTCCTGAATCTCCTAAATAGTCAGATATTGCTTGCGCCC
>CAZXTD010000144.1:0-7669 GCA_964643575.1 uncultured Glaciecola sp.
AGCCATTAGAACGCATTGAAGGCGTTGGCCAAGTTGAAATGCGCGGCGTTATTCAGCCCTACATCGAAATTCAATTAGATAGTACAAAGTTGGCCATGAACCGCGTTGACCAAAGGCAGTTATTGCGCGATTTGCGCGCCAGCAATTTTTTAGTTAAATCGGGCGCTATCTTAAATGGCGACCGTAAGTTTAGAGTATCGCCCAGTGGCGAATACCAAAGCATTAACGATATTCGTGATTTTCAAGTAAAGGCCGGCGTTAAGCTGCGCGATGTTGCGAGTGTCGGCATGGTCACACCACCACGTAATAGCGAAATTAGAACCGATCGAAAAAAATCAGTCGGCGTGGAAATTTTTAAAGAATCAGACGCCAATGTCGTTGATGTCACTAGCAAGATAGTCGCCCTTGTCGAGACGGTTCGCGGCAATGAAGATTTTGCTGATATTCGTATCGATATTGAAGGCAATACCGGGCAAGAAATTCAAGACTCCTTGGGCGATTTACTCAAAGCAGGCGCGCTAGGCATTGTATTGTCGTTTGTAGTGCTTTATGTGTTTTTACGTAATCTGCAAATTACCATGGTGGTAGTGGCCTCGGTGCCTATTTCGTTGAGCTTTGCGCTTGCTGGCATGTACTTTATGGGCTATAGCCTTAATATGCTGTCACTTGCAGGCTTATTTATCGCGGTTGGGCTACTTATCGACAATTCAGTGGTTATTTGCGAGAGCATACTGCAACAAAAAGATAAATCGTTGCATGCGGTCGAAAAAGTCCTCAAAGGTGTCGACAATGTAAGCATCGCTATAATCTGTGGCACGCTTACCACCACAATCGTGTTTATGCCACTGCTGATGGGCGAAAAGAACTTTCTGACTATTTTAGTGGCGCAAATTGCAGCGGCTATTTGCTTGCCCTTGTTTGCATCTTTGCTTATATCGAAAACAGTTATTCCGCTCATGTTAAGCCGCGTAAAGCCCGACGCAATATCGAACGTGGTCACACAAGGCCGTTTAGACCAGTTATATCGCCCCAGTTTAATCAAAATATTACAACATCCAAAAACAACGTTCGCTGCAATAGGCTTGCTCATTTTAAGTGGCATTTTTACCAAACAGTTAGTAGACGTAAACGGCGAAAAAGGCCAAGGCGAGACCGAGATTATTGTTGTTTACCATATTCAAGGCCAGCAGCGTTTAGAAGACGTGAGCGCGCTCGTTGACGAGATGGAAAGCTTTTTATATGACAACCAAGAGGCTTTTGAATTTACGCAAGTCAATAGCCGCATATTTCCGGGTTTTGCGATGTCGCGAATCAAGCTCATTGAAGGCTTCACAACACCCTACAACGACTTAAAAGAAGAAATTCGAAAAGGCTTCCCTGAAACCGCTATCGCCAAACCTACTTTTGAATGGTCGAGCCGTAAAGAAAAGTCTATTTCCATGTCGTTAAACGGCAGTTCAACAAAGCTACTTAACGATTTAAGTGAAGGCATAATATTGCAGCTCAGCAATGTTGAAGGCTTTTCGCAGGTGGGTATAGACGAAACCGACAAAGACATGGAATTGGTGTTGCGCATAGACCGCGACAAAGTTTCGCGCTTAGGCTTGAACACGCAAGACATAGCCATGCAAATTTCAACTGCCCTGCGCGGAACTAACTTACGCTCTTTCAGAGATGCGAGCATGGGCGAGATTGATATTCGAGTGGTGTATCATGCCGAACAAGCTGTGCCCATTGAACGCATCAAAGACTTACCCGTTTTTGAAGGCGATGGCCGGGTTATTACTTTGCAGCAACTCGTCAGCTTTGAAACCCAGCCTATTATGCAACAAATACAACGTGTAGGCCGGCGTACCACCCTCGAAATATCTATAAATCTAGCAGACCTTAGCCGCGCAGAAGCTGTAAAAGAAATCCGTCAGGTAATGGACAATGTTGCGCTACCCGCCGGCTACGACTGGCAGCTAGGGCGACAATTTACGCAAGATGTTGAAGCCGGCAGAGACATGGCGATTAACATGGTCCTTGCACTGGCCTTAATATTTATCGTTATGGCCGCTTTGTTTGAATCATTGCTGATGCCAATTGCGATATTGTCTTCGATTGGCCTGGCCTTTATCGGCGTTTTTTGGACCTTTGCAGCCTTGGGCCTAGGCCTTGGTGAAACTGGCAGAATAGGCATGCTGATTTTAATGGGCATAGTGGTGAATAACGGCATTGTATTGATCGACCAAATTAACAAGCTCAAAGCTGATTCTGTCAGCCTTATTCAGCCCATTGTCGATGCCTGCGTAAGCCGTATTCGCCCAATTTTTATGACTGTAGCAACCACCATAATTGGCATGGTACCGCTTACCTTTGCCTCTAGCGACAATCAAACCTATTCCATGGCCATTGCGATTATTGGTGGCTTGTTATTTTCGACCTTTACCAGCTTGTTTTTAGTACCCTTTTGCTATTTGATGCTAGTGAAATTAGGCGAGCGCTCAAGCCGCCGGTTTGCAAAAGCCAAAGCGTTTGCGAATAGAATACTGCCAGTTTAGCAATAAGCAAACGTCCGCTCACCCCCGTCATTCCTGCCAAACTCCGTCATTCCTGCGAAAGGCAGGAACCTCCTTGGAACCTAGTAACCCTCATATAAAGCACTATTTCAAATAGAAATCACCATAACCCAAAGAGGTTCCGTCATTCGCCGGAATGACGGGGGTTGTGTTCAAGCCAATAATATTTTAACCACGCACAACAGGCATAAACTAAGCAAACAATAATGGAAGCATTATAGATGTCACTATGCCATTTATACATAGCGCCAGGGTAGAAAAGGCAGCGCACTGTTCGCTTATCGAAATCGCTTTTGCCGTGCCAATTGCATGGGCGACAGAACCAAGTGCTAAGCCCTGAGCCGCGTGGTTGTTAATGCCGAACAATTTGAATATAAACGGACCAAATACTGCCCCAACAATACCTGTCGTAATCACAAAAATAGCCGCTAATGGTGCAATACCCCCAATAGCATCAGCAGTATCCATGGCTAAGGGCGTAGTAATAGACTTTGTGAGCATAGTTAACTGTAAATTTAGGGGAGTATCGAGCGAATATACCGCTAACCAAGAAAAAACGGGCGCAACAATTGCTGCAACCATAATAGGCACAACGACCCTTAATCCCATTTTTATCAGCAAAGACAATTGATTATATAAGGGTAAAGCCAAGGCCACTGTTGCCGGCCCAAGCAATAAGGTCAGGATATAAGTGTGCGTTTGGAAATCCTTTATCGACAAGCTGAAGAAGTGTAGCAGCAATATGAGCACAGTCGTACTAGTAATTAACGGATGAGTAAATGGCTGTAAGATTGGAAAATTAGCGGTAACTTTGTAACACTTTAGTGCACTGACATAACAAATAAGTGTTACGAGCACCCAACAAGCAGCGGTCAATAAATTATGTAACTCTGGAATATTCAAAATAGTTTCTTAATGCAATGAGTTTTCGTGATTGTCCATTCTATTAATCAACCATTGACTAATTACAGCCGTGATCAACAAGCTAAGCAATGTCGCGACAACGATAGCCAAAATCAATGCTAATGCATGTGTGGCGAGCAAATCGGTGTAGTTCACAATGCCCACAATAGCCGGAAGAAAAAATAACGACATATGGCTAAGTAGAGGCTGCGCGGCACGCTTTATAGGTAATGCAACACACTTGAAAATAACAAACCAAATGAACAAAACAAGTATGCCGAATAATCCTGCAGGGATCGCAATATCAAAGATGTTGAGTAAATAAACGCAGGTGCTGAATATTATCCACAAAAACAAAAGGCCAATAGAAAATTGGCCTATGTATTTTAGAAGATTTAGCAATGACTTGGCTTTAGCACGCGCTCTATTGGTGAACAGTAATGAAATAATCAGGCCCTTGTTTTAAATAATCCAACAAGTGCTGTTAACTTGCCGTCGCACTTGCATACGCCTCACTTAAGGTTTGTTCAGCGACTAGGTTTAAATCGTATATTATTTGGCCTTTATTCTCGTCTGCAAAATCAATCATTACGATGTTTGGCATAAACGTTTTTAAACATTTTATACCCCCATGTTTGCTGCCTTTAATCCGATTTGCTTGCACTCGCTGGTCGATACACTCTTGCAAACCTTGTGTCCACATTGCATTAAGCCCAGCACCCTGTCGTTGCCACATAACGTTGTTTCGCGCATTGATGTTTCCAAAAATACCTGTAGACGTCCAATACATCATTCCAATTACATCTGAACTATATGGACTGAGCTGAGAGTTCATTTTATTCAACAGCTTGAGTTGTTTGCGTTGGTTTTCATCCATTTTTCCGGTTTGGGTAATCCCTCCTTTAAAGGGGTTAAGACTAGTACCGCCTTTACCGAAATACTGTAGCCCCTCAAAATCACCGTCGTAGTCTCCGCCTTTAACTAGATTTGAAAACCCAAGAAAACCTCTTTCAGACTTCGTTTTTCCAGGAATATCTGCAATTTCTGCAAGGCCTGCTTTTGGAAATACACAAATCACTTTACCCTTTAGGTCAGATAGCGTTTTTGTATTAATTGAACCACCATCGGTGTATAGGTAGGTACTATTAATACCATCTTGCAATATTTCTTCGCATGTACGCGCAATGAGATCGTAGTTTGTACATTTATCAAATTTAAAAATTAAGAATTCATTATTTTGCGCTACATATCTGCGCGCTGCGTTTAGCATATCGACTAATGCCATACCAAAAGTGCCAGTTCTCATTTTTGAGCGTACTATATTTTCGTCTTGACCTGTGCCACGCATAGAACGTGTTTTTGTCGAATCTGAATGAGAACCATGGTATGAGACCAATTCACCAGTCTTATTACCATTATTGTTGACGGTACGTGCCAGAATGCGTAAGTCAAACAAGCGTATGCCTGCTTGTGCTTGTTGAAAAATATCTAAGCTTTGTGTTTGTGCGTTACCACTACCACTAGTAATTCCTGCATCATGACTGCCAGCAAAAACAATATCACGTAATTTTTTGCTTGCACCTAAACCATAATATTCAATAGGCATACTCACTCCTCAACTGTTAAGTGTTATCGCGAATGAATACGGCAAAAATTCAAAGGCATTTTTTGTATAAAGTCTATACTGCGCACTAGCGATGATAGTACTTAAGTAGATGGAGCGCAACGACTTCATTTTGAAATATTATGACCAACACTAGCAACAAAACCGAAGCGCAATGGTAGACGAGGGCCTTAACACCCCTCACTGTGTCGGCATCAATTCCAACAGAGCAAGCACTGTGCTTTCAACGCCTAATTTCACCGACGCGGCCTCTACCTTAAAAAACGGGCTGTGATGAGAAGGAATAGGCCGTTCGCCTTTTTCTGCAGCAACCCAATCATCCATACTGGTACCGCCAACGGCCCAATACACGCTCTTGATTTTAGGATCGGTAGTGAAATAAGGAAAGTCTTCAGCGCCCATGCCTCTGGGCTCTTCGCTTAAAATAGCTTCTGCGCTTGAGCTTTGCTGCCATAAGGTTTTTAGGCGTGCAGCGAGTGCGGCATCGTTAACCGTTGGCGGTGTACTTGAGCTGATGCTGACTTCTGGTAATTTGTCTTCTGGTAGGCCTGCAACACGGCCCATATTTTTAGCGATACGGGTGATACCATCGATCAGTATTTTACGCGTTTCTAAATTGGTGTTTCGAACAGTAAGTTTAAGCTCAGCTCGGTCAGAGATAATATTGTGAATATTACCCGCCTGAAACGACCCTACGGTGACTACGCCAGGAGCTCTTGGGCTTAGCTCTCTAGATACCAAGGTTTGTAGAGCCAACACAATTTGCGAGCCAAGCACCACAGGGTCTTTACCCGCATGAGGGCTAGCGCCATGCGCGCCAACGCCGTGAATAATAATATCAACAGTATCTGCGCCTGCATATGGCGAGCCTTCTACCACGTTGAGTACACCTGTTGGCATAGAGGAGGTAACATGAAATGCCAATGCATAGTCAGGTTGGCCAAAGGTTTCCCATATGTTAGCGTCCATCATTTGCTTCGCGCCCGAGAGATTTTCTTCAGCGGGTTGGCCGATTAACATTAAGGTGCCCGACCATTCATCCTTTATAGAGGCCATATAACGAGCAGTGCCCACCAAGCTGGTAATATGAACATCGTGACCACACGCATGCATTACCGGAACCATTTCGCCGTTAATTGGCGAGGCTTGCATAGCGTGAGAAGCATACTCTAAGCCAGAATCTTCTTTTACCGGCAAACCGTCCATGTCGGCACGCATCATCACTAACGGGCCCTTGCCGTTTTTCATAATTGCTACGATGCCATTAGGTGCCTTGCCATTGACCTCAACGCCGACTCCCTCAGTCACATCAAAGCCAACGTCTTTGAGTTCTTTTGCAATACGAGCAGCGGTTTTAGACTCTACTAACGACAATTCTGGGTTTTCGTGAAAATGCACAAAAAGGCTTCTTAAGTATTTATAGTAGTCTGCGTCGATAGCAGCTTTTAACTGTGCGTTATCCGCAGAAGCATTTGATGTTATCAAGCTAGCAGTAAGCATGAGTGCAAAACATGAGGCAAGACGGGTTCTTAATTTTGACATGGAAGGTTTTTCACTTTCTTATTTTTG
Source organism: uncultured Glaciecola sp. (assembly GCA_964643575.1). Classification (GTDB taxonomy): domain Bacteria; phylum Pseudomonadota; class Gammaproteobacteria; order Enterobacterales; family Alteromonadaceae; genus Glaciecola. The sequence goes on from CAZXTD010000144.1 coordinate 6,658, forward strand.
GGTGTAGTTAAAGATTAGCAGACATCAGAAAAATGTGTAATAAAATAGCCTAAAGCAATTGGGGTAACGAAGCTTCATTCTTTAGATTCCAACATTTTTCCGGCGGCTTCTTTAAGTAATTTTGCCGCAACATAAGCGGTTATGTTGTCGATGTCCTTTTTAGGGTTGTACTCTACAATATCAACACCTATTACATTGCCTTTTAAAGTATGAATAAAATTGATGATGTCGCGGGTTGTTAAGCCGCCGGGTTCACGGTGTGACACGCCAGGCGCAAATGCTGGGTCGAGCGCATCAATGTCAATAGAGATATAAATAGGGCCATCTAGTTGGGGAGGTTGTGCAGGCCAATTCAACATAGTAGTGACGTTTACACCAAACTTTGAAGCCTGCTGGGATTGATGCGTATTCATCGTACGAATACCAAACTGATGAAGTGATTTCGCCAAACCCTGTTCCATTATTCTGGCAAAAGGGCAAGCGTTTGAATGGGAATTGCCTTTAAACTTATCATAGAGGTCTGGATGAGCATCAAAGTGCACAATGTTGACCGCTCCGTAATGCCCGTATATGGCTCTCAAAATTGGATAAGTAACGCTGTGGTCACCACCAATACTGAGCACTCGGTAACCATTGGCAAGCGCAGCTTTTACCGCGTTTTCAATACCGCCAACAAAATGTTCGGGCGACGCAATTTGTGCAGGCGGTAACTCTGTTATGTTTATCCCCCATTCTAACAACATACCATTTTCAGCAGTCTTGTTGAGAGAGCCATTTTTAATGATCTCGAAAATAGTATCGGGTGCCTGCGCTGGACCTTTTAAAAATGACGAATTGTCGTCGTAAGGAATGGGTAGTACACCAACTTTCATTTTCGATACCTTTTCTAAAGAAGCAATGACACATGCAGTAAAAAACTTTTCGCCCTTACAGCTTAATCGCTATTTGCGATTAAATCGATAGTTTAAATTCGTTTTTAACTATTAACTTTTTCAGCTATCTTTTTAATTAA
>CAZXTD010000144.1:7679-11036 GCA_964643575.1 uncultured Glaciecola sp.
CACTATATTAGTATTGAAGCCACGCAATAGCTTGGCACTTATTAAAAGGTATGCACCATGAAAAACACAAACTCAGAATCTAGACATAACGTTTTTATTTTAAAAGACAATCAAAAAACCAAAATATGTAATTTTGCAAACAACTACTATGGCGATCAACAGTGTTACATAATCGAAAAATCGCGAAAGCAAGCGGCTTTTCAAATATTCAGCTTTTTGCGATAACAAAATAGTGAACGTATTCTAAGAATGTTCTTTTTTTCACTATTAATAAGACATCAATGTGTTTGCAAAACGATTTTGGTTTGTCATGAGTTACCACCAGCAACTTACGGTAATTATGTACAAAGCAATATTAAAATGCTGCCAACACGTGAGATAGGTTTATCGCTGTTTATGCTTCATATGAAACAAGCTTAAAAACAGCGATAAACTATTTACGGTGAATGAGTTAAGCTTTATATCCGCGGCGAGTTGACGCAATAACAAATATCTCAGGGGTTTCATCGGTTGCTGCAATAGTATCAATCAGCGCTAAGTCTTCGTGCAGGGCCATAATGTCGTTAACAAGACCAGAATCTAATGCAAGGGTTTGCACTTGATACAAGCCACCATCGGTCTCGCCGTAAAGCGGGGTAAATGCAAGCTTATCGGTGCTCATGTCTTTTGCATGCTCACCGCTGTAAGCGACATTGCCAGTGCGCGTTGCGCCCATAAAATTCGCAATAACGTTACCTGAATTTGCATCGCTAATGGTGTAGGCAATTTCAGCGTCGAGTTGCTTGAGGATGTCGTTTGTCGCATCCGTAGTTTTGGCAAGGTGAGTCACCTCAATCATCGTACCTTTGATATTTGCAAAGTAACGCATACCAGCATTGCTTGACTTGAGCGCTTGATTTTCTATCGTCATCTTAATCCTTACTGCTGTTTGGGCAACATCATCGTTGCGATTATCAAGATGTACCATAGGTGCTTGCGTTTATGCAAGAATTTTGAAAAACAGCAACCTCTTTGTTCTCAAGTTTGTTTTTTCGTAAAGGGACTGGATACAAACCCCGTAGTTCTATGTATCCAGCGCTTTTTTGACTTCTGCTTTTACTGTATCGTTAGTGTCTTTTGCCCTTGAGGTACATGGTGTATCACGCAAGTTCGATGACTGTTCAAGGCCTTGGGTGTTTGAGCCTTCTGGCTAGGAAAAAATTAGTCCTATAATTACTACCGTAATTACAATAGGACGGATGGCTGTATAATATTTTGGGGTTTAGCGCAGTAGAACTTAGACTTAAAAATGGAAGTGTTGTGCGACTCGGCAGTGATGAACCAAAGCAGTTGCAGAAGGCTCTAGATTTGCGGCATCAATAAAAATGATCGAGATCTTGTATTGTAAGAATCGTAGACAAAGCATAAACCATCAATATAGCGACCAACAATGTATTTAAGGAAATTAATTTGAGCGAACAACCTGAATTAGTATTTCGTAAAAAAGCTTTATCACGCAAAAATAAGCTAATCGTAATTGTTTTGATGAACATTCTACTATTTTCCATTTTGGCTATTGCCGTCAACAACCTAGATTATATTTTATTTGACCAAGTTACTGGAGAATCGCGCAGAAAGAGTGGCCGTATATTGGCCCTTGTGGTGATGGGCTTACCAATAATGGTAGTTTTTTCAATATTTATTGGCATAAGCAAGGACAAATCTATTCACATCACCAAACAAGGATTAGCATTCGATGCGCCAAACCCTTTTAGTAAACCTATTGCTTGGTCCCAAGTTAAGTCGGTAGATTTTAGTTCGCGCAAATCACTGACCTTCAAAATGCATGAGTCATCCGAATATAACGAACTAACAATTAAGCTAAGCGACTACAAAATTAAAGAAAGTGAAATCCCTAAATTAGAGCAAGCAATTAACAAAGCTATTAGCCGAAATTGCTCGCAGGATTAGTGTTTAGCGCACTAAACCAATTTACCATAAACACTTTCAAGCAAATTATAGAGGCTAATATCGTCAACTTTATTAGACTCTATCAGTCGTAATTTGCGATGAACCTCGATGAACCTTTCCTTTTCTTTAAAGTATTTATTCGTAGAAAATTTAATATTAACCATACGCTTCAATGTGCTTCCCAAAACATGAAACATCGAAGTTGTTTTGGCATATAGAAGCGTCTAAGTAGGAGAAGTCATATGATCACTAAAAAATACTACAAAGCTTTTTTTAAAAGCAGCGCGGTTGCAAGCGGAATAATAGCGTTTGTAGGTTTAGCATTAGGCAGCGAAGCAACCTTCGCCACCTTTTTCGTACTATGCATGATGTTCATAAATGGTGATATCAATAGTAAAGCGCCATAAGCCGGTATTTAGAACCCATGTAATAGAAGCCCCTATTTGACAGGATAACGCTGACGCATAAACTCACCTAATCGGGTGAGCCCTTCGTTGATGTCTTGTGTGCTTCGGGCGTAGGAAAAGCGCAGCGTCTGATTGCCTCGTATAGGGTCGAAATCAAGGCCAGGTGTAACAGCGACGCCCGCGTGCTCTAAAATCTCGTTGGCGAATGAACGGCTGTCATTAGTAAACTTAGATACGTCTGCATAGATGTAAAAAGCGCCATCGGGCGGAGCAAAGCTAGTAAAGCCCGCCTTTGGCAAACCGTCTAACATCAGCGCTCGATTGGTATGGTATATAGCTAAGTTTTGCTCTAACTCGTCAGTGGCTTCTAACGCAGCTAGGGCAGCCACTTGGCTAACATGCGGTGCACAAATAAACATATTCTGTGCAATTCTCTCTACTACGCGCACATGCGCTTCGGGCACAACCATCCAGCCGATTCGCCAACCCGTCATCGAAAAATATTTCGAAAATGAATTGATGACATAAACATCATTGCTTACCTGCAAAGCGGAAGTAGCTTTAGCCTCATATTCAATACCATGATAAATTTCATCTGAAATAAACGATGCGTTTTGCGCTGCACACGCTTCGATAATAGAACTTAAAGCGTCTTTGTTTAACATGGTACCCGTTGGGTTTGCAGGAGAAGCAACTAAAAGCCCAGCTAAATCTAATCCATTCATTTCAGATGCGACGGGTTGAAACTTATTGTGAGGGCTTGTTTGAATGTCGACCGGGCTTAAGTCCATCGCACTTAAAATCTGGCGATAACTTGGATAACCTGGCGCACCTATTCCCACTCTGTCACCAGTATCAAAAAGAGCAGTAAACGCTAAAATAAACGCCGCGGACGAGCCTGAAGTAACAATGACCCTATTAGGATCGAGGTCCAGGTTGTACCACTGGCCATATAATTTTGCGATGCGCTGGCGCAATGCCACAAGACCCAAAGAAACTG
>CAZXTD010000145.1:0-10773 GCA_964643575.1 uncultured Glaciecola sp.
AGCGCTACCTTGACATGGTAGAGGTCCCCTGTTCGAGTCAGGGTAGGCGCACCACTTTAGTTTTCTCGCAACCACGCTTTAATCCCGTTTAAATCGGTAGGTTTGCAAATATAATATCCTTGGGCCCAGTCACAACCATAGTCTTTTAAATGCTCAAGTGCTTGCTGATCTTCAATGCCTTCGGCAACAACCTCTAACGAAAAGTCTTTGGCTAACTGCAATATTCGTTTGCACATAATTTGGTTTGTTTTGGATGTGGCTAGCGTCATAACAAAACTCTTGTCGAGTTTTAAGGTGTCGGCAGGGAAGCGAGATAAGTAAGATAAAGAGGAATAGCCCGTGCCAAAGTCGTCTATTGCGATATTAAAGCCGGCGTTTTTGATATCAACTAAGTTTGCGATGATTTTGTCGGGCTCTTTTGCAAAGAGAGACTCTGTTAATTCCAGAGTGAGATTGCTATTTTCCAAGCCGCTATCCATCATTTTATTTCTTAAATAAGGAATAAGTTTGGGATTTAATACATCAACAATTGAAATGTTAAGGGCGATTTCAACCAGATTGTAGGTGAGTTTCAACTCTAAAATGTCTTGGATAGCCTTATCGATCACCCAAAAGGTTAAGGTATTGATTAAGCCAGCATCCTCGGCTATCTGAATGAATTCATCGGGTGGAACAGCACCTAGAGACGGATTGTTCCATCTAATGAGCGCTTCAAACTTTTTAGTTGGCGATGATAAAAGTGATAATTTAGGTTGATAGACTAAAGATAGTTCATCTTGGTTAAAAGCTAGCGCTTTACGCAAATTGCCAATAATAGATAAGCGGCGCAAATAGCTTTGTTCAATTTCAGAGGAGAATCTCGCAATCGACACATCTTCTTGTTTTGAATGCTCTAAAACAATCGCTAATCGCCTAAAGAATGTCTCGGGGTTTTCTGCTTCATCAGGGCATTTTAACTGCCCAATAACAACCTTAACGGGAATTAAGACACCATCGGTTTCAATAGACTGGTTTAATCCTTCTAAAAGGCGTTTAAGTTCTATATCCGAGGGTGGCCTGGCGGGCAACCAAACAAATTTACCCCCGGTTAGTCTGGCACATACTCCTGCAAGCTCAGTAATGCGTTTTGCTATTTCCAGTAGGCACTTATCGCCAAGCTCATAACCAAATACATCATTGATATGCCTAAAGTCACTCAAATTTACGGCAATTGCTTCAAAGCTTTCTTTAAGTTCGAACTTTTGCTCAACACTTTTTTTAATGAATTTACGATTATGTATTAGCGTTACGGCATCATGCTGGGCCTGAAATACTATTGCTTCCTCGCGCTTCGCAATTTCGCTCTGCATTTGCTCAAACGAGCTTATGAGCAGGTCTAATTCTTTAAAATTGGCTTTGTTTATTGTTTTGTTTTGATACTGGCCTTTCGCAATATTGCTGCTGTATTGTGCGACTAGTTCTAAAGGTTTGGCTATTTTACGTGATAAATAAGTACCGAAAAAAGCTGCAATAGCAACGGCGAGCAGGGCAACTGCACCAATTTTGAGTTGGAGTTTAATAAAGTTGCTCGACACTCTTTCAGCATTAAGTGATAAGTACAAAGAACCTTGTGCGCCAATCATATTGTTGAGCTCGAGTTTACTTGTGAACAGGTTTTGATAGCCCGTGAGAACAGCTGGTTTTAATAAGTCTAAGTAATTGGCCGACACGGCCCCGTTAACTAGGTCACTTTTATCAATTTGGGTGCTGGCAATACTGGTGAGAAGCTTAACATCACTGCCTTTTTCTACTAATAACGATACGTGTAGGCCAACGTCGCTAGCCAATTTCTTAAGCCATTTTTCATTTACTTCATAAGCGGTAATGACCTGCGTCGGTTTTGATTCGGGTCTAGGAGTAGCAGTTTCTATCGATTGCCCAACAATAATATATACATTATCTTTATGAGACAAAAAGTAGGGCGTATCGTTTTCTGCTTCGCTTTTGTGGATAGTTTTTGAAATTAACATATCCAAATAATTGCTTGCGGCAGTTTTTGATAAAGCGTCTTCTTTTGTCGAATGGACGATAGTTTCATTGATCACAAGAAATGAAACATTCAATAAAGTATTTAGGTCTTTAATTTGTTGTAAATGTTCAGCTTCATTTCCGTTGAGCAATATTCGTTCGTGCTGAGCATTTTTGTAGTAAATGGCAAGTTGCCCAGCTTTATCATCCGTAAAATTGAGCAGTTCTTTTTGTAGGTTTTTATTTAAGCTCTGCAGTGAGCCATATATATTACGGTGGACAGTTTGACTTGTTGTATCCCATACTGCTAAAAGCACCAAAAAAGCCGTCATTAATACCAGCAATATTATGACTTTGATGATTTTTATGTATAGCGAGTTGAACATTGCTCAGGCCCAGTGTGTAGCATATAAATTTATTTAGCATAAATACAGCGTGGGACACACATCGAGCCCATGTCGCCCCTTTATTATTATAAAAACGGCACAACTAGCAAAAACTTGACTATTTTAAACGTTATTTTGGTGACTAAGTACGTCAATAAAGTAAATGTAGTGAGTTTTAAACGAGGCTAAGTAAGTCGCTCTTTTTCTTTGTCTTGATCACATCGCTTTGTTTAAACGCATGCAATACTTCTTCGACTTGCAATTGCATGTTATCTATAAGGTTGCAATCGGTAGCCACTTGAAGAGAGTGGCCGTTCTCAATCATGTCTAAATCCTTTAGTTTATTTTTATTAGTTTGAGGGATTAATATACCCATGTGAGCGCGTTAATTACAAGTCTATTTACCCGTTACAAAGCACAATAAATGTTTAAAACGCCTCTTTACTTATTAAAGTTGGACTCACTTAAGGCTTATCGTTACAGTATGTATATGAACTAATACAAACTGTATAAAAAGGTTTAATTTTGCGGAGTGCGCAGGTTTTATGAGCGAATTGAGTCAACAAAAACACATGCTTATTACGGGCGGGTCGTCGGGTATCGGCTTGGCAATTATTCGACGCTTTTTGAAAGATGGATATCGCGTATTTAATTTGGATATTAATCAGGGGGATTTTGGTGATTTCGTAAAATGCGATGTTACCAATGTGGAACAAGTTGAGGCATGCGTGGCATCAATTTGTGAAAGGCATTCAATAGAAGTGTTAGTGTCTAACGCGGGTATGCATTTATCGGCCAATATCGAAGATACTACTGAACAGGATTTTGACAAGGTTATGTCGTTGAATGTTAAAGGCGCTTACGCGGTCTCCAAGGCTGTAATTCCTCATATGCGCAAGCAAGCAAAAGGTGTCATTCTTTTTGTTGGTTCTGACCAGTCTAGCGTGGGTAAAGCGAGCTCTTATGTGTATAACATTAGTAAACATGCTCTTGCTTCTATGGCAAAAACGATTGCTTTAGACTATGCAAAGTATAATGTTCGAGCAAACACACTTTGCCCTGGCACCATCGAAACACCGCTTTATCACAAAGCTATAGACGCTTATTGTGAGCGCAGCGGCGCGGACAAAAGCGAGGTGCACGCAGAGGAAGCTGCACTGCAGCCGCTTGGTCGAATAGGCCAGCCCGAAGATGTAGCAGCATTAGCTCTTTTTCTAGCTAGTGACGAAGCCAGCTTTATTACTGGTAGTCTTTATGCGGTAGACGGTGGTTACACAACTGGGTAAGTGTTTACAGAATACGAGGCGAACAACGCTATAAAAATAATATGAATAAAACCGTAATAAGAAGCGTCATTGATCCGCATATACATCTTTTCAATCTGAAACAAGGCAAATACGATTGGCTGAAGCCTGAAAATTCGCCGTTTTGGGATGATAAATCACTCATCTGTAAAAACACGTTTGAAGCTGATTTAGCCTTGTACGGTGAAATTCTGCTACAGGCTTATGTGCATATCGAAGCCGGCTTTGACAATACGCAGCCAAGAAGAGAGTTAGACTGGTTAAGGGAACACGGTCAACTTCCTTTCAGAGCAATTAGTTATGTAGATTTATCACAAGCCCCAGCGATTTTTAATGAGCAAATTAAACAACTTAATCAATATGAATCGTTTATAGGTGTTCGGGACATTATTGACGCTGAATTTGTCGGTAAGCTTCATGTAAATAACGCGCGACAAAATCTACAATTTCTTGCCCAGCAGAACTTAATTTTTGAGTTGCAAGTTGACTTTGGCCAGCACGAATACATAAAAATAATAACAGAGCTTTTAGCGAGTAATGTCGACTTATGCATTTCAATTAATCATGCGGGTTTTGCGCCATTTACCGATGATTTGTCGTTTTCAGATTGGCAGAAGACACTTGCAAGTTTCGCTGAATTTAGCAAGTGTGTGGTTAAAGTTTCAGGTATGGAGATGACTTGTAGAAAGTATTCAAAGAAAGATATGGAGCGAGTGCTCAATGCTTGTTGCGATATTTTTGGTGAGCAAAGAGTAATGCTGGCGAGTAATTTCCCTTTGGTTGAGCTGGGTATTGTAGACGATGAACAAGCTATAAATGCGACTGAAGTCCAAAGGTTGAAATATGAGGGGTATTGGCGCAATTGTTTGCGAGTATCTGATGCACTCGGGTTTGATACTGACAAATTATGCAGACTTAATGCTGGGTCTTTTTATCGATTTATATAGTAACCTTGCTCCTGTATACCGCATCATTGCTATGGAATACCTCGTCATTGCTATGGAATACCGCATCATTGCCATGGAATACCCCGTCATTACCGCGAAGGCGGTAATCTTTGAAAACATCCTATTATTTTTTCATTTCGGTGTTACCAAGGAGATTCCCGCATTAGCGGGAACGACGCGTATTTTCGTCAAGGATGCGTATTTTGACCGTTATTTCACCACAACCTTAGGTGAGCGGTTAACTACTTCATCATTCAATTCAATACCAATACCAGGTAAGTCGGGTATTTTGAATTTGCCGTTTACGGGTTGATAGTCTTGTAGGCAAAGCTCTCTGTTCCAAGATTTTATCGCATAAGTGTGATGTTCATGGATTAAAAAATTAGGGATAGCAGCTTCTAGTTGCAGCGATGCAGCTGTTGCGACGGGCCCTCCACAAACATGAGCTTGAATACGAATATCGTAGACATCGGCGTAATCGCAGACTTTTTTAGCTTCTGTGAACCCCCCACATAAACCCACATCGGGTTGTAAAACGTCAATTGATTGGTGTTCAAAGTATGGACGGCAATCCCAGCGGTGATATAAGCGTTCGCCACCTGCAATAGGCACCGCAACATTGTCTGACACCTTTTTGTGAACCGCTGAATTAAGATAATTAACGGGTTCTTCAAACATCATACAGCCCACTTCTTTTATTACTTCACCCATTTGTATTGCCGAAGCGCAACCCATTAATGAATGTGCTTCAAAGATGATGTCGACGTCTTCACCCACTTCAGTTCTGATTGCGCGTAAACGATCGCCAAAAAGGCGCATTTGTTTAGGCGTAAACAGCTTCGTGCGATCAAAACTGGAGTCACCATTTTCATCATAGACAATGGGGTCGACTTTTACGGCGTCATAACCTTCGGCCATGGCTTTTGCCGCTGAGCGTGCGTAATCATCTGGGCTCAACATTTTTACGCAATCTTGGCTCCAATCAAACTGTAATTGGCTTGCATAGGTACGAAGGTCATCGTTTGTTTTACCGCCCAATAATTGATACACCGGTACGTTTAAAGCTTTTCCTTTTATGTCCCATAAAGCGGTATCAATCGCAGACATAGCAGAGTAAAGTACTGGGCCGCCGCCTAAACCCCAAAAACTCTCGCGAAGCATACGAGACCAAAGTTGTTCGGTTTTAAATGGGTCAAAACCTATCAACACGGCTTCGGCGATTTCTTTTATCATTGCAGCAGCCGCGCTGTGTCCCCAGTCGTAGGCTAGGCCCGCCTCGCCAACGCCATGAATGCCTTCATCAGTGTGCACACGCACAAAAATAGGATTCCAAGGTGGTCGTTCCGGACAGTGAATATCAAAAATTTCTACATGGGTTATCTTCATTCTTAATTGGTCTCTTTTTTTGTATATTTGGCTTAAATTTGAATTAATGATTAACAGTCAAATTCTGGATAGGCGCGTTTGACTCTTCTCATCATTGCCGGCCATGCTTTTTGCCCGCCGGTTTCGCCGGTGTGAACAATATTGGCCTGGGCTTTAATACCATCGATAATAGCGGGATTCACTTTTACGATATTGTCTTGACTGTGTTGCAACTTCACTTGCACTTCGCAAGCTCTAATTAAGTCGTACATATGCATGAATGCATCGCCAATGGTCATGCCCATAGTGAGCGCGCCATGATTACGTAATAGCATAAAATTGGCCGTGCCCAAGTCTTGCTGCAGACGGGTAATTTCATCATGGTTGACTGCTAAACCTTCGTAATGATGATAGCTCATACTGGCAAGTGCAAAAGCGGAATACTGGCTGTAGGGCAAGAGGCCTTGTTCGCAACTCGCGACAGCAATCGCGTCGGTATGATGCAGATGCAACGCGCATTGGTCTTCGTGCCGCGCCTTGTGCACAGCGCTATGAATAGTAAAACCCGCTGGGTTGATTGAAAAAGGGCAATCTTCGTCTAGTACGTTACCTTCAATATCAATTTTAACCAAATTAGATGCGGTAATTTCCTCAAAGCACAAACCAAATGCGTTGATAAGTAGGTCGTCGGTTCCGGGAATTCGAGCAGATACATGGGTGTGAATTAAATCGTCCCACCCGTGCATAACAAGCAAACGATAGCAGGCGGCAAGTTCGACACGTGTTAACCATTCTTGTTCTGACACTTTATTTTTGAGGTTTAGCTGAGGGATGTCGTACATATTCTACTTTTTTAAAAATTTCTTGAGGGCTGAAAACAGACGTTAGCATAGCGAGCTAACTGTTTATTAGCAAACACAAGAAGCTGACAGCAAACATAATTAGTCTTTAATTACAGCGTGCAAATATGTCCTGCCACAATTGAATGTGGTTTCGCATGCTTGCTGAGTATTTTTCATGATTGCTGACTGCGTGATATCTCACATAATCTGAAAAGTCACTGGGTAAATTACCAGAGTCGCTTAATTTGTTTAACAAAGGTGCTAGGTCATAGTGATACCGGTTGAGTTCGGCTGCTAAAGGTTGAATTTTGTCAGCAAAGAAAATCTTAAAGATATTCTGCATAATTTTAATTTCGTCTTCATCATTTGCACTTTCGCAGGTGTTTCGCGCTAAGTAGGTCTCAAGTAATGGTGAAATCGAATCAAGACCTTGCCCAATTAATAGTTGTGTTCGCCACATTCGAGCAAGTAATCGCGAAGTGTCGAGCTCTTTTAAATGATTTTCGAGTTCGGCTGCAGTGATGGGTCTCTGCTCATCGCTTGCGTCAAATTGCATGGCGTGGCTGTCTGCCAAAAATTGCCATGCTTGCCTTGTGCCTTGAAAGTTGTCACTTGGCGCTGCGGCGATAAAATCTTGGGATTGACTTAAACTCAAATAAATCTCATTTGACTGGGTGATAAAATTAGACCAAACGCTAGGAAATTGCTCGCGCTTAGTGTTCTGCCAACTGTCGAGATTGCTGATTAAGTTTTCTGTTTTGTTACGTGCGCTTTCGTTATTTTCATCAAGTGCTTGTAACTCTTGCTCTAATAATGACCGACATCGAGTAAACTCATCTAACAATTGATACTCATAAATGAACCGAGAAGAGGGCAGTTGCATTTTGCCAAGGGCAGTGTTTCTTTGGGCAACTATTTGGTTGAGTGCGCAAGAATTAAAAGCATAAAATTCGCGCAGATTAATAAAGACTTGCTCTATTTCTCGCTCTAAGCTTTTCTTTTGCGGTGCGTTTAACGCTAATTCGATGTTTGCCGGCTCAATTGTGATTTCTGTGAAGCTTTCTAAACGCTCTGCATAATCCTTTAAATCACTTTCAATTTGCTTATGCTCAGAGCACGCGCTGACTAAAAGCACTAGTCCTAAAATAATGCATTTAAGACCAGTTTTATTATCAACACGGTTTATATAACGATAGTTCATATAAGCTTGCTTCACTTTTAAGGCAGTTCACTTTGTAAACGTTTATTTTTTAATATTTGTTTATTTATAACTGGGTTGAATATTACAGCCGCGAGCACCCTTTCTTTGGGGCTTTTGTTTAGACTTTATACTGTTTGTTCGCGTAATGGCTCAAAATCAATGCAATGACCGTGATTGGCATTGCAAGTCTACCTAGCCTGTCGTTATAATCGCAGAAGTTATAAGGTTAATGACAAGTGATTGGTCTGGTTTTTGCAAAGCATTTTACACAGACAAGGTGATCATAACTATAGCCTTACTACCTCAATAAAATTGATAAAGTGCGCGATAAGCGCATCACATTTATCATTATGACTAAATTCAAGTGGCGCTTGGTAGGTGTCACCACTGACAAAGGAATAAAATGCCCGTAATTACACTCCCCGACGGAAGTCAACGCAGCTTCGATCATGCAGTCAGTATTCTTGATGTTGCCAACGACATTGGCCCTGGGCTCGCTAAAGCGACCATTGCTGGTAAAATCAATGGCCAACTTAGCGACGCTAGCGACAAGATTGAGAACGATGCTGCACTACAAATTATTACCGCACGCGACGACGAAGGCTTAGAAATTATACGCCACTCTTGCGCGCACTTACTCGGGCATGCCATTAAGCAGTTATACCCAGATGTAAAAATGGCGATAGGGCCAACAATTGATAATGGTTTTTATTACGATATTGATATGCCAGAGGCGCTTAACGAAGAAGCCTTAGAAGCGTTAGAAAAGCGCATGCTGGCCTTAGCTAAAACTAACTATGATGTTGTAAAAAAAGTCGTGTCTTGGCAACAAGCGAGAGATACTTTTGAGAGCCGTGGCGAAACTTACAAAATAGAAATACTCGACGAGAATATCGAAAAAACAGACCAGCCTGGTTTGTATCATCACGAAGAATACATAGATATGTGCCGAGGTCCGCATGTGCCTAATATGCGGTTTTGTCAGCACTTTAAACTCATGAAAGTGGCAGGAGCTTATTGGCGCGGTAATAGCGATAACAAAATGCTACAACGTGTTTACGGCACAGCATGGCCAGACAAGAAGCAACTCAAGTCTTATCTTAATCGTTTACAAGAAGCCGAAAAGCGCGACCATCGCAAATTGGGCAAAGCGCTCGACCTTTGGCATTGGCAAGAAGAAGCGCCGGGCATGGTCTTTTGGCACAATGACGGTTGGACTATTTACACCGAACTAGAACGCTTCATTCGTGAAAAGCTCAGAGAATATGATTACGACGAAGTAAAAGGTCCTTTGATGATGGACCGAAGCCTTTGGGAAAAGTCTGGGCATTGGGATAAGTACGCCGAAAATATGTTCACAACCGAGTCTGAAAAACGTGAATATGCGATTAAGCCAATGAACTGCCCAGGGCACGTACAAATATTTAATCAAGGTTTGAAGTCATATCGTGATCTGCCTTTGAAAATGGCAGAGTTTGGATGTTGCCATCGTAACGAGCCCTCGGGTGCTTTGCACGGTCTAATGCGTGTTCGCGGTTTTACCCAAGATGACGCACATATATTCTGCACCGAAGACCAAATTTTAGATGAAGTCAGCGACTGCATTAAAATGGTGTACGACACTTACGCCACTTTTGGCTTTGAGAAGATTGCCGTTAAACTATCAACTCGCCCCGAAAAGCGCGTAGGCAGTGACGAAATTTGGGATAAATCTGAAAAAGCTTTAGCGGATGCCTTAAACCAAAGCGATATCGAATTTGATTATCAACCAGGTGAAGGTGCGTTTTATGGACCTAAAATTGAATTTACTTTATACGATTGCTTAGATAGAGCATGGCAGTGTGGAACCGTGCAGTTAGACTTTTCAATGCCAGGGCGCTTAGACTCGACCTTTGTTGACGAAGATGGTCAGCGTAAAACACCTGTTATGATTCATAGAGCTATTTTGGGTTCACTCGAGCGTTTTATTGGTATCTTAACTGAAGAGTTTACAGGTGCATTTCCGCCGTGGTTGGCCCCGACTCAAGTGGTTGTTGGTAATATTACAGATTCGCAGGCTGAGTACGTAGCAAGTGTTGTCGAACAAATAAAAGGCGCAGGCTTTAGAGCGAAAGCCGATGTCAGAAACGAAAAGATTGGTTTTAAAATTCGCGAACACACTATGAAGAAAGTTCCTTACCTTTTAGTTGTGGGCGATAAAGAAAAAGAGTCTGGCAAGGTTGCTGTACGTACACGTAAAGGTGAAGACTTAGGTGTAATGACAGTGAACGAATTTGCCGATATATTAGCAAATGATGTAAAAAGTAAAAAAATTCATTAGCACTGTGTTAAAGAATAGGTATAATACCGCACTGCGAGGATTGTTCAGCATTTTTATATGCACTCATTCTTCGCCATTTTTTTAGTTCTTGGAGGAATATCAAATTAAAGGCGTTAGCAATAAATCTCAGGGTGACAAAGCCCGTATCAATGAAGAAATAACGGTTAATGAAGTACGCTTGGTAAAAGCAGATGGTGAACAAGCTGGGGTGGTATCTATCACCGAGGCGATGGACCTTGCGCTTGAATCAAACTTAGATTTAGTAGAAGTTAGCCCTAATGCTAATCCTCCGGTCTGTAAAATTATGGACTATGGCAAGTTCTTGTTTGAAAAGAGCAAAGCCCAAAAAGAGCAAAAGAAAAAGCAAAAGCAAATTCAGGTCAAGGAGATTAAATTTCGCC
>CAZXTD010000146.1:0-10494 GCA_964643575.1 uncultured Glaciecola sp.
TGTATTCATTTTGTCAACTTCTAAACCTTCGCCGCCTAAGGAGCCTGGGCGATTAATAGCTTCGGTTGATGACATACCAAATCTTACGATGGTCCAGTTCTCTGTAGGTGGGGTCCAGTTTAACTTACCTTGTGCGTCTAGGTACTGGCTAACATCTACAATTGAATTAAGCGCAATTGTGCTGCTTTTAGGGCTATTCGACGCAAACTGCTGGCGCTCGGCTTTTGGGTCAAAAAACGGGAAAGAATGAGCGGCTTTTTTACACCAATCAGTCGTTTTGGGGCGATTGTCTAAGCTTATCTCACGCACCGACGCAGTGACTTTGGGCATAGCAGTGTACAAGAGCTTGTTGTCGGTATGTTTAAACACAAATTTGACATGCTTGGCTGTGACTGGCTCAAATTCAAAGCAGCCAATGTCGTCGTAAATTTGCCCGCGTTTGGCAAAAGCGACTTCTTCATAGTGTTTGCCGTCGTCAGACACCAGCATGTAGTTTCGGCCTTTCATGCCGTACGCAGCAAATTTGATAAATGCGTTTCGGAAGGTGTAGTCACGGTCAAAAGACATTTCAACAAAAGTATCGCCTGTTTCTTTGTCGGGCGTGACGGTGGTAAGTGAATTCCAATCTTTGTCGACAACTAATTGGCCATTGCGTTTCGCCTGAGCGTCAGAGGCTTTGCCAGATACGGTGACATTGGATAACAATGTTGTAAAGTCAGGTTCAATAAAATCAGTGGGCGTTGGGAAGGCGAGGGTAACGATGTCTTGATAATAGCCAAGTGGTGCATGAGGTTTTACAAACTGTATAGTTTGATGCCGGTCTAGGGTATTGATTTCACTCCACGATAGTTCTTTCATTCCCATTTCAGGGGTGATCCACGGGCCGCCTGCTACTGACCAACCTTCGCTGTTATACAAATTAACCTGAAGATTGTATTTGGCCGCAGTATCAAAAGTATACTTTAGCATGGCTTTGTAGTCGTCTGATAAAAAACGAACTGGCCCCGCAGGTACCATTTCATGCTCATTAATATGCATGAGCACCACACCACCTAAGCCTGCCTCAGACATAGACTTTAAGTCGGCATAAATGCCTTCTTTTGTAATGTTACCGTTAATCCAATACCAAAACGCCCACGGTTTGTGTTGTTGACTTGGCGACTCAAAACTTCGCAACAGTTCGTCAGAGTGGCTTGGAGCAGAGTAAAGAAAAAGCGTGAAGCTAATCAGTAACATGGTAGTCAATTTACGCATTTTATTATTCTTCCTGATTTAATGAGTTCGTCTAAATGCTTACTATACTTGTGGCTAATTAATGCCTAAATCAATTATCTGCAAGTAGAGCGGGTTGAAGCTTTTGGCTACACCTTGACTGCGCTGCATTAAATAGAAATATACTTTGCCGTCGTAAATATGAACGGTGCCATGAGAAAAGCGTTTACTCCCTTTTGCTTGATATACGCGCGAAAAGTCATTTGTGCCGCCAGCAGCCACTTCAACATAAGGTTGGCCATCGTCTAAACCGATAATGTAAATATTGTCTCCGGAGGTATAAATAGAGGATGCGCCAGGAAAATCAGTTGTGACTGTAAATTCGTCGTCGCCTGCAGGCTTGTATGAATGCAAAAACACCTGCTGAAAATCAGCTCGATTTCTATCTCTTGAGCGCAACGCACTTATCATATGAACATCACCTTTTTGAGTAACCGTCCAATCAAAACCGCCCACAATATGCACCGAGTTAGGCTCTTTATGGTCAATATAATCACCTGGTTCAAAAACCTTAATTTCGTCTGAGTTGATTAAGGGAAAGGTAATGTCTTCACCCTTATGGTTTTTCCAATCTGAAATTCCTTCGGGGTGATCAGAGTAAGCATAATAGACGCCGTTTTGGTAAAAGTATTTGTCGGTGTTGTCGGCAGAACGCTGCTGAAAACCCACTCGTAGTTTGCCGTTGATGTACTTCATATTGCCATAAAGCCCCCAGTTATAAGCATTGCCTCTGGTAGCTTGGTCTTTATAGTTAAAGTTGATAAATCGTGACCAGGTTTGTTTTGCTGCGTCATAACGATTAAATACGTATGCACCGTTGTTGTTTCCACCAAGGCGCATATAGAGTAAAAGCGTGCCGTCTGTCGTGGTGAAAAATTTAGGGTAGGTTAGGCGGGCAAAGTTGCTTTTATCAGCAAGGTCACCGGTCATAGTGAGATGTTTGTAATCGTCTGGTCCTTGGCTGACTTCACTGGTGTCTTTTACAAATTTGTCTAAGGTAAAGTCTTTGTCGGGAAGGTCTGCAGCACCGGCTATACTGTATGAATAACGAAAAAAGTCGTTTTTGAACTTGCCGCCATGGTTGTTATCGTCGTAGGCGTGAAGATCATAAACCATATGAATAGTTCCATTAATGGCACTAAGCGCAAGCCCTATAGTGTTATGTGATTCGCCGATGTCAGGGTTACCCCTAAATCCAGTGTGGCGATGTGGAAATTCAATAGTGGCAAGCTTGCCTGTTTTGGTATTGTAGCGAGAAAGCATGACGTTGCGCTTTTCTTTGCCGCCCTTATACCAAGTAGTAAATACATAATGTTTATATGGTTTAACAGCGTCGCCATGTGCAGAAATCATAGGTCCAAAAAAGAAGTCGTAGGTATTTTTGTCTTTGTTAGCCGTATCTAAAGTCTTGTGGTTGAGCTTTTTGCCATTAAAATGTAAGGCTGAGTCAGTGATTTTCACTTCCTGCTCTAGACTTACCTTAGCATTACTCATCACACTAGAACCCACCAAAGCCAAAGCTAAAGATAGCTTTAACCATAATTTGACAGTTTTTTTGTTGAGTTTATATTGTGTCGACATTGTTGTATTCATCGTTTTTTCCATCATCTTTAGATGCCTTAATCCCATATAACCTAGTTAACCAATGACTCTTTATCTTAGTAAAGCTAGCTAATTTGATTGCGCGTTTGCTGCGCATATCACAGACAGTTGTCACCTATTGTTGTTGTATATTAATTACAAATTCATATTGGCCTGCAATCGCTAATTGCGTTTCGCGGTTAGGCAGATATATCCATGCCTTCGTGTTTTGAGGTATGGTGATTTGCCAGTGGACTTGAACACCATTGCGCTGCCAAGTGCTAACAATTTCGCCGTAGCCGCTGTCATACTTCACAAACACATTATCTAAATCTTTTGGGAATACGGGTTTGAGCATAAACTCTTGAAAGCCAACGCTGTTTTCTAATGGCCTAATACCGCCTAAACCTTGATAAAACCAACCGTCATAACCACTGTGAAAAGGATGATTTAGTGAGCGAAGAGGGCCTTTGCCACTTGTAGGGTCAAACGCTCCTTTTCGTTCCCAAAGCGTGGTACCTCTTAATTCATCAAATAAATAGGAAAATCCAGGATAGCCCTGAGCCTTAAAAATATTAAATGCGGTATCGGTATAACCATAATCACTTAAAGCTAAGTAAAGCCAAGTTTGACCTAAAGCGCCCACCGATGAGTGACCATTCCAATTTTCTAACACGTCTCGATTTAGCGCATCAGCGACGCTTTGTCTCAAATCTGGTGGCGTAATTTCAAACCTAAGTGCCATAGCATCAGCTGTTTGACTGCCGTAATGGCCTGTTTGCGGGTCGTAAAGTGCTTCATGAAAACCCTTTTTGAGGTTGTTGTGTAAAGTCGAAAACTTGAGATGCTCGTCTGACTTTCCTAATACATGAGCAATTTTACTCATGTAGTTAGCTGCTTGAGTAAATAGTGCGGTGCTGGTCACTGTTGTGCTGGTCCATTGCGGAGTGCCGCGGCCGCCAACTCTAGGCAAACCCGGACTACGCACAGGATCACACCAGTCGCCATAGCCTTTGCTAATCAGAAAATTTGTCATTTGAGTTTGACCAAAGGCCATATATTCGAGCAGGCTTTGATACTGATTTTTGAGCACTTGAATATCGCCATGATGACGATAGTGCTCCCATGCAATAAACACCTCTGCAACTGCCCAGTCTACTTTTTCTGCTCCAGTTCGCTTGCCCGGAACCACGGTGGGAGCAATATTTTCAGCGGTTTTAAAATCACCTAAATATTTGGGCCAAAAAGTTTCCATATTAAAATTATAGTTACCGGTAATCAGCGCGGCATGAGCATCACCTGTCCAGCCTGCTTTTTCTCTGATGGGGCAATCAAGAGGCACACTCATTAAATTACTCTCGTAAGTCCATAATGCGGTATTGTGGATGCGATTAATAAGTGGGTCAGAGCTTGAAAAGTGTCCTACGCGCTTTACGTCACTCCTGACTAGTTTAGCTGTCATACTATTGATTGAGGGCGCTTCGGTGAGACCGCTTATCTCGATGTATCTGAATCCGTGCCATGAGAAGCTTGGTGTCCAGCTATTATCAGTTTTATCTGAGGCTATGTATGCATTAACCGGATTTAAATGTGTTGCCCAGCTGCCGCCACTCAGTTGGCTAATATTGCCCTCATCATCAGCCCATTCTGCAAAACGCAGATATATTCCTTGGCCCGATTCTAAAGAAAGCGTGTTTAAATCAATGGTAGGTATGCCCGTAAAATTTTGTCCAAAATCAAAGACCCAAACGTTTTTCTTTGGGTTTAACAAGGAAACTGGCTGCATTTTTTTAATTGGCTTGATGGGGGGCAGTAGTTGAGGCTCTAGTCTTTTTGTAGGCCAAGCATCTAGTGCTTTGGCTTTTTGCCAGTGCTCAGTATTGGCGCTAATGAGCTGCCAATTTTCTTGATATTTATTAGCGTCAAACACCTCACCAGAAAAAATTCCTTCTTTTACAACCGGCGAGGGATGGCTAAGCCATTTCTCATTCGACACCACGGTTTTGCTACTGCCGTCGGTAAAGCTTAGCTCTAGCTGCGCAATAAAAATGGGTTGCCCATAAGAATACGAGCCGTTCTTTCGTTCACTATACTCTCCGTCTGGGTTTTTCCAGCGACTAAAGGCAATGTTCTCGTTATACCAACCACTCCCTAAATGCACTGCTATGACGTTTTGTCCTTTATCTATTAGGTGGCTAACATCATCAGTATTGTAAAGTATGCGCTTGTTAAAATCGGTTTGACCAGGGTCCATGATACGATCTTTTACTTTTTTACCATTGAGGAATACTTCGTAATAGCCGCCAGCTGTGGTGTAAAGGTGAGCTTGTTCGATGGATTTATTTGCGTTGAATTTATGTCTAAAGAGGCTGGCTGTTGGCATGGTTTGGAGTTTTTCAATGGCGGGTTTAGCGATTGTACCGTCCTCATTTTCAACCGTACCCACCAAGTTAATCCATTGTTGTAACGCAGGAGTGCTTTGGGCTACGCTGGGGTAGGGAACTTGCAGCCACTTCGCCTGCCAGTCGGCTTTGTTACGTAAACCCATTTTCCACTGAGATATTGCACTCCAAGGCCCAGCTAATTGATTGCCTGAAGGCCAAACTCTCACTCGCCAAAAAGCGCGGTCTTTCGACATCAAGCGCTTGCCTTGATACGCGATATAGCGAGATGATTTAGCGACCACTTTGCCACTATCCCAAAGGTCAATTTGCCCATTCAAAAGGCCCAAGCTAGTGCTTGCTACTTGTATCTGATATGCATGCTGTTGCTCAGTGTTAGCCCGCCATGAGAGAGCGGGCTGTGCGCGATGAATATTAAGCGGTTTAACAGTACCATCTACTAGAAGTCCATAAGGCATACTCGTTGAGGGTATGCTTAGTTCGGACATTCCGTTGATGATATTTTGCAGTCCTATTAATGATGCTTCTACTGACTGCAATGGCGTTAAAGGGCTTGGATATTCTTCTTGCTCAACAACAATCCACCGAGTCGCACCATATTCTAAAGTGGCGCTAATTAGAGCTGACCAATCATAATTGTCTTGGCCCAGAATCACTTTGCTATCGCTTGGGACTGTGCTGGGCTTGCCTTTGTAGGTTCTAATTTTATAGTGCGTTGTTAACGTGCGGTTTGGGTAGCGTTTAACGTATTGTATAGGGTCTTCATTGATAAAATTAACCCATCCAGCGTCTAATTGTAAAATAAAATCATTATCAGTATTTGATGCTATATAGTCCCAAAATGTCGAACCCTTAAAGCTTTCAAATTCCGAAGAATGATTGTGATAACCTAACAGCATGCCTTTACTTTTAACGCGTAATGACAATTCATTTAATTCTATTATGAACTCGTCAATTTGCTCTGGGTCGTTGTTGCGCTTGTCGTGCGGAATGATGATGTATTTAGCATCAAGCTGAGCTAAGAAGTTGAGGTTTCTTTCCCCTATCTCGCCTCTTAACTGACTTAAAGACAGATGCGCACCACTAACTTCTAAATTGATTGACTGTAAAAAGCGTTTAAGTGCTTGTGGCCTGTCTTTATATGGGCCATATCTGCCTGCAAACTCAACCCCTTCAAAACCCATTTGAGCGACTTTTCGTAAGGTTTCCTCAAAATTATTTGTTACGTCCTCTCTTACGGAGTGTAACTGAAGACTGAGCTTCGGATTGGCGGGTGAGGTTACAGCCTGCAGTACGTCGGCATGTGATGAAAGCAAGCATACGCTTAATATAACAAACAAGCATTTCAGCACATCAATCTCCTTAGACTCAATCATTTGATTGCTAATGATTGTATATGACTTATTTATACTTGTCTTGATTTTATGTTAATATATTTTTAATTTTGTTATCTATATGTTTTTCATATAGATTGGCGTTTACTTAAAGTTATATAGTGTAAAGCTCTTCAGTTCACCTTGCTTTATCGCTAAATAAGTGCTCAAATTTAGTCAATATTAGTCGCGGCTTATGGTTGAAACTGCTTTTTATCCAGTTAGTGAAACTGAGCGCAAGAGGATGTTATGACGCAAATTTATGATGTAATTGTTGTTGGCTCGGGTATCACAGGCGGGTGGGCGGCAAAAGAGTTTTGTGAAAAAGGATTTAAAACTCTGGTAATCGAACGTGGCCGAAATGTTGAGCACCGAGGTCCTGAATATACCGACATGCAGGCGCCCTGGGACATTCAAAACCGTAATATGCTGCCAGAAAGCTTCGCCGAACTGGGGCGTTACAAAAATATTCAGGGAAAGGGCTTCTTTAAAGGGGCTACACAGCAGTTTTTTGCCGACGACCAAGAACATCCTATATCCTTTCCTGAAGATCGCCCATTTAAATGGGTTCGAAGCTATCAACTTGGTGGTCGTTCCCTCACGTGGGGTCGGCAATCTCTTCGCTGGGGGCCCAAAGACTTTGAAGCCAATGCAAAAGATGGTTATGGAGTACCATGGCCAATTAGTTATGACGACTTATCGCCTTGGTACGATTATGTTGAAAGCTTTGTTGGTATTTCGGCAAATAAAGATGGTTTGGATGTATTACCCGACGGCGTATTTCAAAACCCTTGGGAAATGAGTTGTGCCGAGCGTTTTATTTCTGATAATTTAAAAAAAGTGTACACCGACAGACATCTCATTATTGGCAGAGCGGCGAATATTACCGAGCCAACGACAGAGCAACAAGAATTAGGCAGAGGCAAGTGCCAAGCTAGAGCGTATTGTCAAAGAGGTTGCACGTTTGGTGCTTATTTTAGTTCTTTGTCTGCTACGCTGCCGGCCGCTCAGGCAAGCGGCAATTTGTCAACGGTCACTGACGCAATTGTATCATCTGTCGATTACGATGAAGAAACCCAACGCGCGTCTGGCGTGACGGTTATTGATGCTAAAACAAAGGAGAAGCGTCAGTACAAGGCAAGGGTAGTATTTTTATGCGCGTCTGCGCTTGGCTCTGTGCAAATTTTGCTTAATTCGAAATCGAAGTCATTTCCTGATGGTCTTGCCAACTCAAGTGGCGCGCTTGGCCACTACATAATGGACCATTTTACCGGCGTTCGCACAAACGCTGTGGTGCCAGGTTTTAAAGATAAAGTCGCTTTTGGCCGACGGCCAATAGCAACCTATATACCCAACTACCGACACGAACAGACTGAGGACGTAGACTTTGTCCGCGGGTATGGTTATCAAGCAAGCGCGCAACAGCGCCGAAAAACAGGCACTAACGCCAACAAAGAGGGCATAGGTCATGGCGTAAAAGATGCGAGCCGCCAAGACTCCGTTTGGCGATTTATTACCTTAATGTATGGCGAAATGCTCCCGTATTATGAAAATATGGCGAGCTTACACCCTACTAAAAAAGACAAGTGGGGAATGCCCTTGTTACATATAGATGCAGAGATCAAAAGCAACGAACGTAAAATGATAAAACAAGCCGCTATAGACATTAAAGAAATGCTTAATGTGGGTGGCTGCGTGGATATCGATATAGATGTAGTCCCTGATGAGCAGCATATTCCTCTGGGCGATCGCATTCACGAAATGGGCGGAGCGTGCATGGGAGATGACCCTAAAAAAGCTGTGCTAAATAAATGGGCGCAAAGTCATGACGTGAACAATTTGTTTGTTACTGATGGCGCGTGTATGTCGTCTTGTGCAACACAAAATCCATCATTGACCTATATGGCCATTACTGCGCGAGCTGCCAACTACGCATCTCAATTATTGCAAAAAGGCGCTCTGTGACAAAGACCAAGTAATAGGAAACTAAATATGTCAGCACAAAAAATAACGCGAAGAGTATTTTTAGGCACCACGGCTTTTGTTGTATCGGCGCCTATATTGGCTAAGATACCGGCGAGCGAGAGTAAAAACGCACTGCAAATCACGCTAGAGCCTGGTCAGTTTTTTTCAGCAAACGAGCTAACAGTATTAACAGACATTGCTGAAATTATGATACCAAAAACACAAACGCCTGGGGCAACAGACGCACAAGTAATTCCTGTACTCGATGCACTCATGCTCACATGGGCGGGTACTGATACTAAAGCAGGTTTTAAGGCCTTGATAGAACAATTGAATCAGTTGTCGGCTGACACCTTCTCTAGTACCTATACAAAACTAGCACAAGGGCAAAGGTTGAACTTGCTTACTGAGTTAGACAAGCGTGCGTTTGCCAAACGAGACACTAATTTGTCTAAAAATTATCGCAAGTTAAAAGAAACGATATTTCACATCTACTATACCTCGGAAGAAGCCAACCCAGATTATTTGCTTATTCCGGGTAGCTATAAAGGCTGTTTGAGTAAAGAAGAGTACACAAAAATGGTTGATGAGCGTTTGGGGCGAAGTGCCTAAACAAGTGCAACAGGTTTGCCTAGAGTTTAGGCAAACCTATTAGGGTTTTACAGTTTGCCTGCCTTTATCTGTTTGTCTGCATAGTCTACCGCTCTTGCCGTTAAGGCCATGTAGGTCAAACTTGGGTTTTGAGTGCCTGCGCTCGTCATGCACGCACCGTCGGTAACAAATACATTCGGTACATCGTGCATTTGATTCCATTTGTTGAGCACGCTTGTTTGCGGATCGTGTCCCATCCTGGCTGTCCCCATTTCGTGAATACAAGCACCGACGGCTGTTACATTGTTACGCCCACGTATATTTGTGCAACCTGCAGCCTCTAGCATCTCTATTGCCGATTTAACCCCATGTTCACGCATTTTTATTTCGTTTTCACGAAGTTTGGCGTCAAATGTGATAATAGGCATGTCATGTTGGTCGCGCTTTTCAAAGTTTAAGTACATACGATTTTCGTGGTAAGGCAATATTTCGCCAAAGCATTCCATGTTAATGCGCCATTTACCCGGTTTAAATATAGCGTCTTTAAGCTCAGCGCCCACTAAGCCTTGAGGTGAGTTAGTTCCTCTGCTAGCGCTACCTTGATAGCTGAAGTTGCGTAAATACTCTTTCTGTTTTGTATTTTCATCTATATTGGTGAAAGGTGGAATAAAGAAGCCTTTTGGCCGCCGTCCTTTGTAATACTCATCTTCAAGCCCTTCTAATGTGCCGCTTGCTCCCATGCCATAGTGATGGTCCATTAGATTGTGACCCAATTCACCGCTAGTATTGCCTAGGCCTTTAGGGAAGCTCTTAGAACGGCTATTGAGTAAAATGGCGGCAGTACCAATTGTGCTGGCATTGCAAAAAATCATGCGGGCGTTATAAATAGTGACTTGTCCTGTATTAGCGTCTTTTACTTTTACACCTGTGGCGCGTTTTTGGGTATCGTCATAAACGACTTCCATCACAATTGCATCAGATTGAAGCGTTAAATTACCGGTATCTTTTGCTACCGGCAGTGTGGCCGATTGAGTGCTAAAATACGCCCCAAAAGGGCAACCACGTTTACAACGATTGCGCGCCATACACTGGCCACGAGAGCCAAGATGAACCTTAGGATCATACTCACTTAAATTAGCTGTACGACATGGAGTCACTACCCGGTTAGGAAACTTCTTTTTGACAGCCTCCCGCATTTTTAGCTCTGCCGCATTTAAAGGGAAGGGCGCGATAAACTTGCCATCGGGTGCTTGCTTTAAGCCTTCGGCTTGCCCAGCAATACCAACAAAGGTTTCTACATAGTCGTACCA
>CAZXTD010000147.1:0-9019 GCA_964643575.1 uncultured Glaciecola sp.
ATGCATGCGGATTTACTTCTGGCACAACAAGCGGAATATCAGGTTCGTATCTATACTGAGATGTATTGTCGATAACCACACAACCTGCTTCGGCCGCTAGCGGTGCAAACTTTTCGGATACCGAACCACCAGCGGAGAAAAAGGCAATTTGGACTTGCGACCAGTCAAAGGTATCGGCATTGGTTACCGTTAGCTTTTCTCCTTTAAAATCAATCTCTTCCCCAGCTGAACGCTCACTCGCCAACACAAACAAATTAGCAATTGGAAATTTACGCTGTGCTAACAAGTCGATGATCGTTTGACCAACTAGGCCAGTTGCACCCAAAACTGCAACATTAAAAGCTTGTGACATCTATTTTTCGTCCTTTCGTATTAAAAGAGATTACCTTGATTTAGGAAATGTTAAATCCAAGCGCTCGGAGTAAATCAGCCAATTTTTCGTTCTTACATTTAAGGTCTAACGCACTGAATTCTCTGCGGATTGGATATTTTTGCCGAGATTGAGCAAAGTCGTTCCCAACGGCTGTCGATTGTGCCATGAGCGCACGAAAAACACTATCATCATTTTTAATATCGTAGACACAATTGGCGAGTTCTTTGGCCAGTGTTTGAACTTGTTCATCATTCATTGGGCTTACGTCATTAAGCGCGCTGACTAATTGTGCATTTAAATTCAATGAGTATTCTGGCAATAAAGTATTAAGATCAATCGATTCGGGTACATTGAAATGATTGCACAAACTTGAATAGAGCATGCGAGTGCCCACCGCTTTACCCTCAAGCGTGTGCCCTGCAATATGCTGCGTCGCGAACCTCAAAAGAGGTATCAGGCGTTTATCTATTTCTGGTTCGTTTTCCCATACGTCCAGCACGAGTTGAGGGCCCTTTATAGTCTCATTAGAAAGTAGTGCCAGCAAAGCTTTATTGTCAATAAGCTCCCCACGGCCTGCATTAATCAGATACTGTTGATCGTTGAGCCTTGAGAGTACTTGTTCATTGAAAAGGTGCAAACTCGGATAATCTTCATCACTATTGAGCGGCACATGCACACAAATAACGTCTGCGGCCAATACCTCTTCAAAAGTACTGAAAATTACCTCCGTATTCTTATTTTTTGACTCTAGTGGTGGGTCGTATATTGCTACATGAGATGCAATCGCTTTGAGTGTGCTGGCAACACGACTGCCCACGTTACCATGCCCAACCACTGCATAAGTTTTATCGTGCAACAAAAAACCGTCTTGCTCGGCGAGGTTGAGTAAAGCGCTGGTGACATACTGCGCAACTGCTTGCGCATTGCAGCCGCCCGCAGATACCCACGTAATTTCTTTCTCATTAAGTAGTTGTGTATCTAGATGGTCAAAGCCTGCCGTTGCAGTGCCTACAAAACGGAGCTTTGGCATGTATTGGAGCAAAGTAGAATCGACTTTAGTGGTTGAGCGAACTAGCAATACCTCAACCTCAGCCAAGGTCTGGCTGCTTAACTGGCTATTGGCTCGAAGAATTGATTGAATAAGTGGCGATTTAAACGGAATGACTCTACATGCATCTACACCTTTAGAAGCGGTGAGCGATTTAGCAAAATCTTCAAAAAACGCCTCCCAATATGGCATCGCCGAATCCACTAAAATATTCAAGCCTAATCACCTTACCTATTCATCACTATTAGCATGCTATTATGCAACAAAAAAAGGCTTAAGTGACTAATAAGTTTAGCTTAACTTACCTGTCTCTAAAAAAGCCTCAATTAAAGACGTGACGAGTTGTGGGTCTTCTAGCTGTGGGTAATGCCCAACATCAATCCCTCTACTAGGGTAGTTCGGAAACAAACTCATAAATTGTTCAAGCATATGTTGGCCTGAAACTGGGTCGTGAACACCGTTAATAAAACCAATCGGAAAGCTTGCATCCCCCATTGAATTGACCCATTTGTCGCGATGAACGGCGCGTTCGTCAATGTAGGTAAGAATACTAGGAAGCACGTGCGTGCCTGAATTAAAGTGCAAAAGCTCCCAGAGCATGTCAATTTCGCGATCGCTAGGTGGGTGATGCTTTGAAAAAACTTTATTGAAGCCTTTTCGCATAGTCGACTTACTCATTAATTTAGCAAACACGGGTCCAATAGACGACTTTAGTAACTTTTGCGTGATTATAGGCCGGTGAGATTCTGCAAATAAGCCGCCATTTAAGAAACAAATCGACAGGATTCTTCTAAGTGCAGTGGCTGGCGATGTCACTTTTGACATCTCGGTAACCTGTGCTTTTTGGTCTAATTGGCTCAGAATCTCTTGTGCCACTGATACACCATAATCGTGTGCAACTATGTGGCATTCTTGAATATTGCAATGTGCTAATACTGCTAACACAATATCTGCTTGCTCTACAACGCTATATTTGTGGGGATGAGGCTTGCTTGATACACCAAAGCCGAGCAAGTCACATGCAATCAGATTATAATTACCCTCTAAAGCTTGCCATTGATGTTGCCAATCCCAAGATGCGCTAGGAAAGCCATGAACAAAACAAACATACGGCGCATCTAGGTCACTCTTCTTTGATTGCCAATAAGCAATGTCACCTTGATCAAGGTGCAAATAACTCGCACTATTTTTATAGTTAGCCAACGAATCAAATTGCATCAAAAGATTCCGTCACTCAATTGCAAAGCTAATCCTTTAGTCTCTAAAGTCTGGGCACATACGGTCAAGCTTACGCAAAATACCTGGCCAAGCGAGGCTGCCACCTGCAGCGCGCGTTACTTGTGAAGCTTGTGCTTGAATTCCTGCAAGAATTTGAGGGTTAATGGGTCTCAAGGGCTCACCTGTTGCTTGAGCCTGTAACTGAATCTCACATGCTCGCTGCAATATAAACATCGCTAAAAACGTATCAGGTATAGTGTCGGCGCAAGTGAGTAAGCCATGGTTGCGTAATATCATAAAATTAGTGCTACCTAAGTCTTCTACTAGGCGCACTTTTTCGTCGGGGTTTAACGCGACACCTTCATAGTCGTGATAACTTAATGCGCTTAAAGCAAATAATGACTGCTGACTATAAGGCTGCAAGCCCTGCTCTAGCACCGAAATCGCAACCCCTGCAGTTGTGTGCAAATGCATGACGCATTTAGCATCGTCACGGGCTTCATGCACGGCGCTATGAATAACAAATCCAGCGGGATTAATATCAAACTCAGAGTCGAGGACTTTGTTTCCTTCAAGGTCCACTTTAACCAAGCTCGATGCTGTTACTTCCTCAAACAACATACCGTAGGGGTTAATCAAAAAATGATGGTCAGGACCCGGCACTCGGGCAGAAATATGCGTAAATACTAAATCGTCCCAACCGTAGTGCGCAATCATCCGGTAACATGCGGCTAAATCGACTCTTGTCTGCCATTCTTCTGGGCTTACATTAGATTGCACTGACATACTTCTTCCTTATGTTTTTGAATATGCAAAAAATCATGGTACAAAAAAAATGGTGACTGTACCAGTCACCATTTCATTTACTTTAATATGCTTTGTATTATGCTTCGTAGCGCTGAAAAACAAGGCTGGCATTAGTTCCGCCAAAGCCGAAGCTATTAGACATAACTGTATTTAAAGTCGCTTGTTTAGGTTCAGTCACAATATTGAGGCCTTTAGCCGCTTCATCTAATTCATCGATGTTAATTGATGGACATATGTAGTTGCCCTGCATCATCAATATCGTGTAAATCGCTTCTTGCACGCCAGCTGCACCTAACGAGTGGCCAGTCAGTGACTTTGTGGCACTTATTTGTGGACAGCTTTCACCAAATAGAGTTTGTATCGCCTCCAGCTCTTTAATATCGCCTACTGGCGTTGAAGTACCATGTGTATTTAAGTAGTCAAGCGGTGCTTCAATCCCTTTTAGAGCTTGTTTCATGCACCTTACAGCGCCTTCGCCGCTTGGTGCAACCATATCGTAACCATCTGATGTGGCTCCGTATCCGGTGATTTCCGCATAAATTTTAGCGCCGCGTGCTAGGGCATGTTCGAGCTCTTCAACCACCACCATACCGCCGCCACCTGCGCTAACAAAGCCGTCACGGTTTGCATCATAAGTACGTGAAGCAGTTTCAGGGGCATCATTATACTTTGTGGATAGTGCGCCCATAGCATCAAATTGTCCAGAGAGCGCCCAATGTAGCTCTTCACCGCCACCAGCAAAAACCATTTTTTGTTTACCAAGCTGAATAAGCTCCCACGCATTGCCAATGCAATGCGCGCTGGTTGCACAAGCTGAAGATATCGAATAGTTCACGCCTTTGATTTTAAAAGGGGTCGCTAAGCATGCTGATACAGTGCTTCCCATGCATCGAGTTACCATGTATGGGCCAACACGTTTAACGCTTTTCTCACGCATGGTATCTGCAGAACTCACTTGGTTTTCGGAACTTGCTCCGCCAGAACCCGCAATAATACCCACGTCTTCGCTGGAGTATTGTTCTTCAGTAAGGCCTGCATCTTCAATTGCTTGTTGCATCGATAAATAAGCATAACTGGCAGCATCACCCATAAAGCGAAGCGCTTTGCGGTCTATGTGCTCTTTAAGTTCAATATCGGGCTTGCCCCAGACATGACTGCGTAAGCCAGCTTGTTCAAACTGTTCTGAAAAAGTAATACCAGACTTACCCGCCCTAAGCGACGCGTCTACTTCCTGTGCGTTGGTACCAATGCTCGATACTATGCCAATGCCAGTAATCACTGCTCGTTTCATTATTCACCTTTTTTATATTTATCGAATAAGTGCGTTTACACTTCAGAAATTTCGGCTTATTTTACCGATATTATTCGTTCAACTGGTCTGCTTTTAGGCCTATAATGTGTCACATAAATGGTTAAATCGCAAAGACTAAACATAAATGAGTTCTCGTCCAAAGCATCCTACTGCAAATCTGAATATAATATCGGAAATACCATCGAAAAAAACATCGATAGACAAGACTTCAGACCCGATACTCGATGAAATCAAAGCCGAGCACTCAACAAATCAGTTAAGCCCAGCTAAATTAAGCATAAATCAATTTGGCACCCCTGAGTCACTGCAATACGGCGATGTATATTATTCGAACGACCACGGTATCAAAGAAACTGAATATGTATTTATAGAAGGAAACGCGCTGCTCACAAAATGGGAAAATGCCGAGCAAGCCTCATTTTGTATCGCGGAAACAGGTTTTGGCACGGGGCTTAATTTTTTTGTGGTCGCAAACGCATTCCAAAAATTTAGGCAAAATAATCCAGGTCATCAATTACGCCATTTGCACTTTATCTCCACAGAGAAACATCCCATAGACAAACAAGATGTCGCATCTATACTCGCCTCTTGGCCACAATTTGAGCGTCATACAAATAGTTGGTTAGCGCAATACCCGCTCGCTATACCTGGTGTTCATCGTAGAGAAATAGACAATAATGTTACACTCGATCTTTATTACGGTGATGCTTCGGATGCTTTTAATCATCTTGCAATTAGACCTGAAGGCATTGTGGATGCGTGGTTTTTAGATGGTTTTGCACCGAGCAAAAATAAAAGCATGTGGCATCCACAATTGTTTTGTGCCATGGCAAGAGTCAGCAAGCAAAACGCAACGCTTGCTACATTTACCGCTGCGGGCTTTGTAAAACGAGGGCTTATTGAGGCCGGTTTTACTATGTCAAAACGCAAAGGTTTTGGACACAAACGCGACATGCTAATTGGTTACCTGCCAAGTCGTGAGCATATTGAACCTCAAGTTCGAATGCCGAATAAGTATAGCGCCCCTTATTTTGTTAGAAACTGCCGCCAATCAGAAACCCAAACTAAAACTGTTACGATAATAGGCAATGGACTTGCTGGCGCTATACTCGCGTACAAACTATGCAAACAAGGGTATGCAGTAAAGTTACTATGGGAAGGCGATGCTCCAGCTGATGGTGCATCTGGGGCGCCTATTGGCGGCTTTTACCCACAACTGAATGCACAAAACAATACGGCAAGCCAAGTTCAACTGCATAGCTTTTTGTACGCAAGTACTTTCTACAAATCATTATTGCAAGAACATCGCTTTGAGCATGCATGGTGCGGCGCCCTGCAGTTGGGTTTTAACGAAAACACACAGACTCGATTACTAAAAATGCAAGAAGGTCAGTTTTGGCCTAAAGAAGTCGCATCCATCGTGAACTCTGCACAAGCAACTGAAATCGCAAACATTGATATTCCTTATTCAGCGCTTTTTATACCAGAGGCAGGCTGGATATCACCCAACAGTTTGGTTTGTAGCTGCTTGCAGGCAGCAAAAGATACTGGCTTGTTAACGATGCAAAGCAACACAAAACTTAGAGGATTTAAAAGCATCCCAAACAATAATGGGCAACAAATAGAGCTGCGTTTACAACAAATGAATAGCCCAGACATCGTTGAGGCGAAACGAACAACGGAACATGCTGAAACGCTGATTATCGCAGCAGGGTATGGCAGTCAGCAATTGCTCAAAGAAAGCTTGCCACTGCGCACGACGCGCGGACAAATAGAGCTGGTACAAAGCTGTGAGCCCTTTTCAAAGCTTAGCACCCTGCTATGCCATAAAGGTTACTTTACGCCTGAAGTGAATGGCATACATGCGCTAGGGTCTACTTACATTAAAGAAGACTTTGATACCCAAGTACGGGCAAGCGAGACCCGGCAAAACTTTGAACTGCATGAAAAAAGCATGGCACAAGCGACTTGGCTTAAAGAGTTAAAAAGTATGCAAAATATATATAGCAATTCGCGAGCATCAATAAGGTGCGCTAGCCCAGACCATTTACCGGTTGTTGGTGCATTGCACAGTCAGTCGCAGTATTCAGAATTTAAGGACTTGTACAAAGCCTTCCCAGTGCATAAATATCCGATGGGTACTGACATAGAAGGCGTATATATATTAACAGGTTTAGGCTCTAGAGGACTAACAACTGCACCACTTATGGCAGAGTTATTAATCAGTCAAATACAAGGGCGTGCGCTACCAGTACGAAACGAACTCGCCAACGCCTTAAACCCAAATCGATTTTTAGTGCGCGAGCTTATTCGCCGGCAACCTTAATAGCTTTATTCAGCGCCAAACTGCATGTAGCCGGGCTGGCTTTGCTGCGACACAAAATGCGGAATAAGCACGCTAGCGCTTGACACAACACGGTTCGTTTTTAAAGAAATAATGCGCGCGTTTACAAACACACCATCTGCTTTTTCAATCATGGTACCCGACATAACATGGTCCATGAGGTTTTGCTTTGACAACTGCATCACGTCGCGCGAAAAGGCTAAGTCACCGTTGTTTCTCACTTCAATTGCTGGCATCAGTTTAAAGTCGATAACGTTTAAGCCAAACTGCTGAATTTCAGAAATTGAATACTCTGCAAGCTGATTTCCAAGCACACTTGTATTTTGTAAACTCTCGTCCAGCTTCACGAACGAGCTAATGCCAATCATTGCTTTTGCGTTTAATCCATTGCCATTTTTAAATAGCTCCATTGCCAGTTGACCGGCGTAATCTTGCACGCTTTTATAGGTAAACTGCGGCATAAATCGCTGCGGGGGGGCTTGCATTCTATATCGCTCTTGTACCGAATAATCATGCCTAGGGCGGTGTTCGTCCGTGTTACGCGTAACATTTCCTTTGTATGAGTTCAATGAAACTGTTTGCTTTTTACGTAGTTCAGGATCAAGCTCTGGGGGCAGCTCACCCGCCAATCCATATTGCTCATTTAACAAGTCTGCAATGGTTTGTGGCGGCTGATAGCCCGCCATAAATAATTTACCTGCGGCACATCCACCTAAGGCGCTACCAAGCGCTGCAATAGTGCAGCTATATACGAGTGCTTTTTGCCATGATTTCATTTAACTACCATCCTATAAGTACTTGTTTGATGCATGAATAAAGTGGGCAATGTAAATCGCTTATTCACCCCGAATAATTCTGACGCCGTCAATAATTTCATTTTGGCGTGATGAGCCACTTGGCAACAAAGCATCGACAATATAAAAAGGAATAAAACTTTGTGCACTGGCAACAATAACGTTCGATTGCATACCTAACATTCGGGCATTAACAATATATCCGCCTTGATGCTTGGTTAAGGTCCCGGTGAGCACATACTGAATAGGCGTGCTGTTTTTTAAATCTAAGAAATCGCGCGATAACACAAAGTCACCGGTGTCGGTTACTCGAATAAATTGGGTGGCTTTAAATTCGACTACCGGCATCCTAAATTTGTGGAATTCATGCGCGAACGACTCCGCCATTTGTTGTCCAAGCAAATTGGTTTCTTTAAGGTCACTGTCGATAAGTGAAAAATGCGTCACTGCAACAGGGGTACGTTCAGTCACATATTCCATATTGGCAACAAGGTCTTGCGCCATATTACGCACGTAGTCGCCCACATGCTTAGTTAGGGGCATCCCTTTGTATGCGCCATTGGCTTTCGACATTATATTGGGCTTGTTGATTGACCCGAATGCGTCGATGGGTGATTGCTGCTGTTGACTTAAGTCAGCATCAACTGCGCTGCCATCTATATCAACGATACCTGTTGCGTCTTCGCTGTTTTCATTTTCGGCAGCATCACTGGCAAATAGTTGCTCTATTGGCGGCAAAGAACTGCAGCCGGCAAACAAGCTTAAACTTGTGCATATAAGTAATATCTGACTGATAGCGCGAATTGTGGTTCTCATAATTCTACTCCTGCAAGTTGGCGCTAGGGCCATTATTTGAATTAGTTGGATTGATTAAAGCACGGTTGTTGGCTTGCGGATCGCTGCGATATAACATGCCGTTACGAAGCCCTACCTGCTCTTGATGCCAAAATAAGTCTACTGGGAAAAACCGTGTTGCTGCTGCCACCACGTCTTTTGTTCTGACGTTGATGATACGTGCATTAACCATTGCCCCTTCTTGCTGATACACCAGTGTTCCGGTGATGTAAAAATCAATTGATTCGAGACCCGCGAGCTGGTCGATGTCACGGGTGAGTACTCGATC
>CAZXTD010000147.1:9029-10472 GCA_964643575.1 uncultured Glaciecola sp.
GTCGTAATCGTTGGTCATGATAATAGCATTTGTTGCCTTGTAATCTTGGGCAACAAAACCGCGCCTAACCGCTTCTGTCATCATACCTTGTTCAAGTTGATGCCCAAGTAGCATTAGCGGACCTTGTTGGCTCAAATCAATTTGCATTGAACTCACAGGTACGAAGCCTGCAACCGCATATCGGTATTGACGGTCTGCGCTTAAATTAGCAAATAGTTCTTGGGCTAACTTAAAGGTATGCAGTTCTGCATTACCTAAGTTTTGAGGAACCGGAGTTGGAGCTTCTTTGCTCGTTAACGGCAGCAAATTGGCACATACACTTAAACTGGAGATAATTAAAATACAGAGTATGCAAAGTGCAAATGATACAACGCTGTGTAAAGAGTTTTTCATGATTCACTCGCCTCGAGCTATAAATTTCACTACGTAAAGACGGAACTTAATCCGCACTAAGCGCGTTTTTATATCAGGCTAAGCAATAATGATTCCAACTTAATGGAGTGCTGCGAAGTTTTTTGAATGTTTTTGCGTCTCGTAGTTAGGCTAGAAGTGTATCAAGCATCTCTAATACATCATGCGCGTCTTTTTCTATGAGCTCTCCAGCATTAATCGCTTCTTGAATTGAATGCGTTAAATGCTGATTAAAATAGATCATTGCATCTTCTGTAGTGTTGATTTGAGATAAGACTTGCAGAGTATGCGCCGCACTAACCGAAAAATGACCGTGGATATAACTGCTGATAAAGAGTTCCTGATCCTTGCCGTTTTGAATAAATTGGTCAAGAAACGCTTCTTTATCATCAAAATATGTGTGTAAAGTCGAGGGTTCTAGCACCTAAAAATGTACTCCTATTTTTGAGTCAGTTAAATAGCTTGATGAAAACAAAAGTAATTAATATACACCAGCGCTAAGTCTCGCTGCGCACAAAATATAAAACATGGTCTTTGTAACCAGTAATAACAGGAATAGGCCCAGCCATGTCAGCGTCTAGATTCGTATCACCCGAATCAGAGATCAAGCCTTTGTCGCCTAATGCTTGCAGCTTTGCTTTAGTGGCAACTAACAGCATATTTTGTTTACCTATTTGTCGGATAAACGAAGGAGAAAGCTGCTGATTTCCGCGGCCCAGTATATGCCCTTGCCCGCCAATTAAAGTGCAGACAAGCTTTGTAGGTTGATTGTGCGTTGCTTTTAAAAGCGTCTTTGCAGTAACGTCACTGTGCAAAACTTGCATGTCTTTAACGATATCCACGCCGAGTAAAGTATTGTCTAGCCCTGCTTTTTCCATAATCGCATTAACCGTGCTCCCCGAGCCCATTACAAAAAGTGTATCTGGGCTTTCCTGCATAATTTCAATCACATAATCGGCGATATCATCAAGCAATAGCTCATCAGACTCTTTGCCGCCCATTTTAACCGCCTGAATGTAAGCAAGTTCAAAC
>CAZXTD010000148.1:0-10375 GCA_964643575.1 uncultured Glaciecola sp.
GGTCGAGAGAGTACCGCTTGTTGAGCGTTTTTCTGTGTACTGGAAGGCAGCAAGCTTTGGCTAATTAATTCATCGACTTGTTTTAGTGCATCTTGACCACTAAAGTGCGCTTTGCGGCATGAGCCGTGCAGAACATTGCGCAGTTGTTTTTTGTATACAAACGAAAAGCAAGGCCTGTTATTAAGGTTATTTGGATATGTTAAATCAGATAAGCTCTCACTTAGCCATTGACCTTCATGTTCAGCCTCATCTACTGCATTAACCGATATATTTAGGTCGTAGTAGATGGTTTGATTTTCATTAAAAAGGTCTGCTTGTTTAACAATAAGTGTGTAAAGGTGACAATGCTCTCCCACCTGATAATGCAGTACTTCAGTTTTTGCCTGATTAGCGACACTTTCGCCCGCAGCGATTGCACCCATAATATCGGTGCTGCTGTCAAAGCTATATTGGCATTGAGGCTCGCTTTGTTCGTTAAAAAAAGTCAGTGAGCAATTGATAGCTTGTTTGGCACATAACCAGAGGGTAAAGGTATCATGGCTAACGTGTCGCACTATCGGGCCAGCGATAATTACAGGCAACTTGTTAAGAGTATCTGTCATTGCTGAACTAGCATCCTTATTGTTAAATAAGTAATATCAACGGTTTAATAGGGTTAATAATGCCTCAACTAAACACAAAATGCACCGAGCAGTCGTGCATTTAATGTAACAATGTCTTCACGTAGTTTACTTATTAATTGCCAAGTTTTCATTTATACTACTTCCATTGCCAAATGGCCCCTAATATATTGAAGGTAATATGCGTCAAACAATCTCTAAGAGAAGTCACAGCAAAGTTTTAAACTTCCTACTTGTAGCAGTGAGTACATGGCTAGGTGCATGTTCTTATGATAGCAGCGGCAATATATGGACTGATAAAGATCCAAAGGTCATGCTTGTAGATAAGACCATTCAATTATCTGGTGATTGGATAATAGAGCCTAATGCTAAGGCCATGCTCGACCCACAAACCTCAGGTTTAAGTTTCGCGAATGGTGTTTTGTATACGGTGTCAGACGGCAGTGCGCACGAATCACAAGTTCAACAAATTCATAAATTGAATCCTCAAAATGGTGCCATTATTGGGCGCTTGGGTCCGCTTAAGCTATCGACTGCCGTCGCTGCAAGTTGCTTTGCTACTTATTTACAAGATAAACCCGATTACGAAGCTATTGTGACTGTTTCCGGCAAGCCCAATACATGGCTGCTGGTGACTGAAGACGCTAGTAAAGCAAAAGCGTTGAGCGATGATTGCGCCGCCAAATTTGCTAAAACGGGCTCAACAAATTATCCCACTTTACTTGTGCAAGTTCAGCTAATTGACAATATTTTATACGTAAATGGAGTGCGTTCGCTGCAGTTTGACGAAAATTTTTCAGTCGGTAACTTTCCCAACGACGGTATTGAAGGAATGGCTGTTACTAAAGACAATAGGATACTTTTCGGTTTAGAAAAAGACGCCAACACGCAAGCACGGGTTTTTGAGTTTGATTACACAAATGACTTATTTGATGTACTTGACGAATTCATTGCCGTGCGCGATAGCCAATTATGGCTACCAGAATTTGAGCAAGGTAATCATCCGATTAACGGTATGGATATATATTATCCAGATAATTCAAACAGCGCTTATCTGGTCTTGGCTGCGCGCAACGATGACCAACTTTGGTTTGTTGACCTAAATAAACAAGCACCAACTAAAATTCTCAACGTTGATTTTTTGGTAAATTGCAGGGAAGGTGAGGTGCTTGATGAAACGACGCAATTACAGCAAAACCGTAAAATACTGAGTACTCACGCAATTGCAAATACGGCACTTGAAGGCGTGGCAATCTTTGAAGATCGTATGTACCTGATAAATGACCCTTGGAAAAAAGTCTATAAAGACAATCAGACGTGTGCGAAAGACCAAATCAATTACGACACAATGTCGCCCATGTTGTTTCAAACCGCCATTGATCCAAAGTGGCTAGAATAAGCCCTATGGACCGTGTTCAGATCATTTTACGCTAGTCTTGCATCAACGTATCCGTTCTCGATTTTTCAAGTCATCTATTGTGCGAGCATGCACGTAATAAGCATATAGACATTGATAAACTTAGGCGCACTGTTCGGTGTGTCCGGGAGACACCATGGCATTTACCATTTTTTATGATGGCCACTGTCCTTTATGCAGGATTGAAATGGATCATCTAAAAAAGCGCAATACCGACGGAAAACTCGCATTCGTTGACATCATGGATGAAGACTTTGCTAAAAACTATCCGAGCATGGATTGGCAACGACTTCATGACAGAATTCATGGTGTGCAGGAAGATGGCACCATATTAATTGGTTTAGATGTGACGCATAAGGCATGGCAAGTATTGGGCAAGGGTTGGTTATATGCGCCTACTCGATGGCCCGTTATCAAATTTTTCGCAGACAAAGCTTATTTGTTCTTTGCAAAGCACCGCCACCAAATGTCTTATTGGATCACCAGAAAACAGCGCGGGCCTAGCGCTTGTGAGTCTAAGTTCGACACGCACTACGACAAATAACCATAGAATAACGAGGAACTCATGACAGATTTCAGCAAAAATTGTTTAGTAATAGGCGCGAATGGCGGTATAGCGCAAGCGCTTATTAAGCAATTGTGCGGCGAACCTAACAACTTTGTTTACACGGTTTCACGTAGCGCTGTTGATAAGATTTACGACAATCAAGCACACACCCAATTTGACTCTAGCGATGAAAACGCTGTGAAAGGCTTTATTGATGGCTTAAAAGAGCAAGGGGTCAAGTTATCTACCGTAATCTGCACTACGGGCGTGTTACATACATCAGGAGATAAAAAGCTTAAGCCCGAGAAAAGACTTGAAGACATTAATGCTGAGCAGTTAAGTGAGTATTTCCGTGTTAATAGTATGGTTCCCGCACTTTGGTTGAAACATTTAATAAAAGTCGTCAACAAAGAAAGCGCTAAAATCGTCTTTTTCAGCGCTAGAGTGGGCAGCATTAGCGAAAACGGTTTAGGTGGTTGGTATGGTTATCGTGCCTCTAAGGCGGCATTAAATATGTTGGTGAAAACGGCTAGCGTTGAATATGCTCGTCGGGCACCTAACACTATGCTGGCTTGCTATCACCCCGGTACAGTTGATACCGGATTGTCTAAGCCTTTCCAAAGTAACGTTAAGCCCGGTAAGTTATTTACACCTCAATTTACTGTTGAGCAATTGCTCAAGCATATGCAAACATTTGTGCAAGAATCCTCGCCCTACTATATCGATTGGCAAGGCAAGTCTATTCCCTATTAATAATGCACGTTCTAATACAAGACTTTGATGTTAACAACTGTTAACATTTATTGATTGGCAGTACATACCATCATGCTTAGAATGTTTAATAGCATCTTTATGGCTTAAATGGTCTGGTTTACTGCCTGCAATAACAAGGTCTTGTAAAAGGCATTAAAAATAATAAAAACAATAACTTGTAAGGAATTCTTATGGCGGGCTCACGTGAGCAATTTGGCTCAAAACTCGGCTTTGTATTAGCGGCTGCAGGCTCTGCGGTTGGTATTGGTAATTTGGTTGGCTTCCCGGTAGGTGCCGCTAAAAATGGAGGTGGTGCATTTTTATTGATGTATGCCATTTTTGTTATCGCAATATGTTTACCGGTAATGATTGCTGAAATGAGCGTGGGTCGCTCAAGTCAAAAAGACCCTCTTGGTGCGTACACAAACTTATCTGATAATAACCGCGGTTGGCGCATAGCCGGCTGGCTGTCAATAATCACGCCTTTTATGATTGCGGTCTTCTATTTAGTTATCACCGTTTGGATTTTTGGGTACCTTGTCGAATCGGTAATAGGTAATCTTGACGTACTTGCAGACCCCGCCACGTTTGGAAACTTTATCACCGGTAATAGTTTATTTGCTTATATGGCCGGTGTGCTGGCTGTCGTGTATCTTATTTTGCAAGGTGGCGTAAAAGAGGGAATTGAAAAAGCAGCCAAAATACTAATGCCGGCGCTATTTGTTATGCTAATTGGCTTAGTCATATTTGTTTTGTTCCAACCTAATGCCATGGCCGGTGTCGAGTTTTACCTTATTCCTGACTTCGATAAGATTGATGCAAATGTGGTAAATGGCGCGTTGTCTCAAGCATTTTTCTCTTTATCGCTGGGTATGGGCATTATGATCACTTACGGCAGCTATATTGATAAGCGCGCCGACTTACCTGGCTCTGCAAAGCTGGTTGCCTTAACTGATACTGCTGTTGCATTTACGGCGGGTTTGATGATTTTGCCTGCGATATTTTCATTTAACCCATCGGTAGACACCACCGAACTAAGTGAATCGTCTATTTCGATGATCTTTTCATATTTACCCCAAATTTTCTTAGAATTACAAACAACCCTTGGGTACGTTGGTGCAAGCATTGTCGCGAGTATTTTCTTTTTACTCGTATTTTTTGCTGCTATTACCTCTTTAGTATCAATTTTTGAAGTACCGGTTGCCTCGTTGATGAGCGAAAAAGGCGCGAGCCGTAAGATGTCTCTGGTTATCTGCGGGGCTTTATTGATTGTTTTCTCTCTGATGTGTGCATTTTCGTTTGGCTTCTTTGATTTCTTTACAAAATTTGTAGTTTATGCGGGTACCGATAAGTCGTTTTTTGATGTGGTATATGATGTTTTTTACGACACCATTTTACCCCTTAATGGCTTGTTGATTTGTTTATTTGTGAGTTATCGCTGGAAGAGCAAACGGTTTAATGAAGAGCTTGAGCTTGGAGCTCCTAACTTTAAAAAGAGCTTTTTAGAGCGCTATGTCAATATTTCCATAGGAACTTTTATTCCTTTGATTTTAGCTGGGATATTTATCAACACCGTTGCCGCAAAATATTTTGGTACACCTTTAATAGGCTAATACGAGATACAGAACTGCTCAATCGACTTGAGTAGTTCTTTTAGTTTGGCAACATGTCATAAGGACTAGGAAAAGCTGGGCTAATCCCCAATATTTCATAAGTGCTGCGAGCATCAATCAGCTTCACACTTTTAGGCTTTTCGTTAAGAGCCCTTTCTTCTGATTCAGCAAAAGAGGGAGCGGGTAGATTAAGCTGCTGCGCACACCACGAATAATAGTCTTTGCGACTTGGGTGCGATAATGCACTAACGTTTAGGCTATGCCCCGACAAAGCGGTATCACAAATCACCGCTAAGACCTTAAGTAAGTCAGCTTGATGAATTAAGTTGACTGGATTGTTGCCAGCATCGAGCTTCTCTCGCTTAACTAAGCTGTATACTGGGTGCCTGAACTGCTGGTGAGTTTCTTTTTTACTTAATCTTTGGTTTACGCTTGGGCCAACCAAACCCGATGGCCTGACGATGCATGACTTATCATAGTATTTTGCTCTAATATAATTTTCTACTTGCACATGCGCCATTGCAGACTCACTCACAGGCGATAGAGCTGAATCGTTTGTTATGGTTTTATCTGTTTTGCCAAATACAGATGTTGTGCTGATAAATATAAGCTGCTTAAGTTTGGTGTTAAAAGCATGGTCTATCAGCGACTGTAAACGATTTGCGTATTGAATACGGTCGAAGTTTTGCCTACCTGGAGGAATATTCAGTACTAAAGTCGATTCTGTGAAAAAGTCTTCAGGCAGGTCACTAGGTTTATCTGTATATAGGTTAAAACACTCAACTGTTAATGAGGTGTTGGCAATTTTAGATTGCTTGTTAGTGCTGGTGGTGGTACCAGCAACCGAATAACCTTTTTGAATAAAAAGGTCTGCTAAAGGCAGACCTAACCAACCTAAACCAACAATGCTTATAGCTTTCATTTTGGCTTTTTTATTGCTGACATCGATAAGATTTAAGTCACGCAATTCACTTATGCTTTGCAATTGGTTCTCTGTTGCGTCGATTTGCAATAAAGTGTCGCAAAGCACTTCTGCTTTTTCTTCAATTTCCATTGCAAGCGCGTCGGCGCGTGTCTCAATATCGGTGCTAAGACTTTCCATACGCTTTTCAAAATCATCCATATCACCTGTACCGCTCATCATAGCTCTTCCTAACACCATTAGCATTTCACCCATAGCGGTAGCCATTAGCTCTTCGGTCATTTCCTCCACTTCACGTTCAAAGTCTCCATTAAGGCCTAAGTCTTTGTCTAGGTAAGTAGTGTCGAATGTAAGTGAGTCGGGGTTTTGATAAACATGATCTTGAATTGCCTTACTTATTGCTGAAAGCCTTTCATCTATCATTATAGGCACTTGGCTATTTTCACCTAGCAAGGCGGTAAATACTTCGCTTAGCGCAATATTCGTGATGTTGATTGCTTCTCTAGCAATACTCGCCACCATTGGTATGGTGTGCTCGATATCATTGTAGTAACTCTTTGCTAAGCTCTTCTGCTCGTAGTTCAAGTCAATTTCTTTGCCATCGACGATTACGGTGCCTTGTTCATTGATTAATATATTCTGTTGCGAATCTGTAATAATACGAAGCTCGTTGTTTGAAAAGCGCAGGTCTGCATTAATATTGGTATCGCATTTGCCGTTAAATTGATGTCCGTAATCTTGATACGGCTTAGTATTGCTTGAATCTTGTGCAATACCGGCAAAACTGCTTAGGCTCAAACCTAAGGTGAACGCGATAATTGATGGACCTTTCATATTAAGTCTCCTTTGCCTATCATTTGATAAAGGCGGGGTAGTTGTGAAAATTAGCATGTTTTTATCTAGCCTTTTATAGGCCTTGTTTATGTTTGTTAGCAATGCTAATGCCAAAAATAAACATTATGTTTATCAATGCTTTAGTGTATTCACATCAAAGATAATCAATTGCTGCCTGCATTTTTTAAGCAGATAGGCGATATATTAGTGTAAATCACTAATGACAACGAATTATTAAAACATGAAATTTTGTGTTCGCAGCCATGGATTTATTTTTAAAGAACTTAATCTATATCAATATTATCCACAAAAGACTTATGTAGCATAGGATCTTTTGTGGCGTTGGTGCATAATACGCGCGATTTCATTTGGGAGAACATATTAATGACCGAAATTTTAAGTACCTTATTATTTGGTGTGACTGTGCTTGTATTTGTTATGGGCTTGTCATGTATTGTGATGGGAGTTATCTCAAGCGAAACAGGCGCAGAGGCACTTAAAGAACGTATCGAATACGGCTTTATGGGTATATCAGGCTTAGTTGTTGCAGCACTACTGTTTATCGCTGCCTAAAAACATACATAAAGAACCAACGCTTTTTAGTTGGTTCTTGCCTTACTTCTCATTCCTACTCTATTTCAAGCTGAATATTGCGCTTCGCATTATTGGCAACACGTTGGTATGCGGTTAATTTGAATATCGGCAATATAGCCAGTAAATGATCAAATATTTCACTCTGCAGATGTTCGTAGTCGGCCCATGCTTGTTTTTTACTAAAGCAATATATTTCTATAGGTAAACCTACTTCACTGGGGTTCAACTGCCTGACTAACAGCGTCATATCTTGATGTACATCAGGATGCGATTCTAAATATGCTTTAACGTAAGCCCTAAAGGTTCCTATATTAGTCAAGCGCCTACTGTTGATACGGTCTAAAGCCGCAGTTTGGCACCTAGCTTCGTCTTGTTCGAGTTCGGTACTTTTCCCTTTCAAATAATTGTCGATTAATGAAAGTTTTTGCCAGTCTTTTACCATTGCCTTGTTAGCAAATTGAATGCTACGCATATCGATATGAACCGCTCGTTTGATTCTTCTGCCTCCAGATTCCTGCATACCTCGCCAGTTTTTAACGGCGTCGCTTGTCAATGCGTAGGTTGGAATGGTCGATATCGTTTTATCCCAGTTTTGCACTTTAACAACAGTGAGTCCTATTTCGATAATGTCGCCATCTACGTCATACTTAGGAATTGCTATCCAGTCTCCTGTGTTAAACATTCTATTCGCCGCAATTTGAATGCCCGCGACAAAACCTAATATCGTGTCCCTAAAAATTAATAATAAAACAGCGGCTATTGCGGTTAAGCCCGACAGTAAATAAATGGGGCTTTTACCT
This sequence comes from uncultured Glaciecola sp., assembly GCA_964643575.1. GTDB lineage: Bacteria > Pseudomonadota > Gammaproteobacteria > Enterobacterales > Alteromonadaceae > Glaciecola. Next base: position 8,101 of record CAZXTD010000148.1, read on the forward strand.
AATAACAACGAAATAATTAAAAAGATAAGCGCGAGTGTGAATATCAGCCTAGCAACCTGCACAAAACCCGTAATAGGCGCCTTTTTAGACAATTCAGACTGGCTGTATATTGCTTCTCCTGCTCGTAATATGGCGCTGAGCAGCCGGTATACGGCAATAATCAAGTAGAGCGAAATAAGTTGCGAAATAACTAAAAAATAGTCGGCACTTGAGTCGATAAAAACAAACTTACCTAAATATAAAACAATACCAGGCACCAAATGAGCAAGCCTAGAAAAAACATTATGCTCTAGGCACGTATCATCCCAATGGCTTTTTGTTCTGACGATTATGTGGGTTATCTTAAAATGCAATATAAAACGGGCAAGCAGAAAACTAGCGATAGCAAGCAATAACAAGGTGCTAAAAGATGCAAGTGCATACTGCCAACTATCGCTGCTAAATCCCAACCCTAGCTGCTGATATATGCTTTGTAAATATGCATTAGTTTCATTGGCGATTGTACTTGCGGTTGTGCTTGTTGACGCACTAGTGGTGCTCAGTTCAGTTAACATTTTTGCTATTCATCCATTCACGCATGCGTGTATTTTTAGCTTCCCACAAGGCATTAAGCCACTGCTGAAAGCGTTGTTGGAAACTCTCATTTTCAAAATAATCGCCAATAAGCGTATTATCTACATCAAGTGTTTTAACATCGATAATGATTTTAGTCATTCTGCCACTTAGCATATCCATCATAGGATGACTTGAGTCGGGGTAAGCAATAGTAATGTCTAAAATATGGCTAAACAGTTCGCCCATAGCAGTGAGTGTGAAGGCTATACCGCCAGCTTTAGGCCGTAATAAGTGCGAGAAAGGGCTCTTATTCTGTTTATGCTTAGCTTGTGTAAATCGGGTTCCTTCAACAAAGTTAATCACTGTTGTGGGCCGGTTGATAAATTTTTCGCAAGACTTTCTGGTGGTTTCAATGTCTTTGCCCTTTAAGTCAGGGTTTTTAGCCAAAAACTCTCGGCTGTATCTGCGCATGAACGGCATATCCATTGCCCAAGCTGCGAGCCCTACAAAAGGTAGCCAAATTAATTCCTTTTTTAAGAAGAATTTAGGTGGAGGTATACGCGGTGCGCAAAAATCGATGAGCAATATGATATCGAGGTAGCTAATGTGATTGGCTGTAATTAAATACCATTTTTGTTTAGACAAAGGTTTGTCTATTTCAATTCGAATCTCGATACGATTAAATATTTTAATCATTGCGACACTGATAATGCTAAACGAAAAATAAAACCGGTGCATAGCATCCAGGAGAATATCGCTAGCAGGTTTAAACACAATCAAATATGCCGGTATCAAGCGAATGATGCCAAAAATGATGATTAAACCGCCCCAAAACCCCATATTTGTTAACTGCAAAACCAAATGTACGGGAAAAATCAAACAAGCTCTAAGCATCCTCATCTTTGGGTATACTCCTGCTCTAATTCAATAAGCTTTTGATTCTTTTGTTGCCAAAGTTGGTTAAGGTATTGCTGAAACTTCCGCTTTTGTGCTTCGTCCGTAAAATAGTCGTTGTGATAGATGTCTTTATTCATGATTTCATTAATGTCGGTAGTTTTAACATCAACCACTATTTGTTTAACTTTACCACTAATAAAGTCCCAATAACTCGGTATCCCTTTAGGGTAGTAAATAGTGACATCAACGAGTTGCGTTAAACGGTCGCCCATGGCATTTAGGACAAATGCGATACCACCCGATTTTGGCGCTAAGGTATGCGTCAGTTGCAAGTTTTGCGCTATTTTAGATGCGTTTTTTTGTGGACTGAACCGAGTGCCCTCAACAAAATTCATTATGCTAACGGGTTTACTTTCGTATTTTTCACACGCCTTTTTAGTGGTTTCTAAGTCTTTTCCGCGAAGCTCTGGGTGTTTGGCTAGTGTTGCTTTGCTATACCGCTGCATAAAAGGGAAGTCGAGCCCCCACCATGCTAAGCCTAAAAAAGGCACATAAATGAGATTTTTCTTTAGAAAAAATTTTAAGAAAGGGATGCGATGATTAAATACTCGTTGCAGTACCAATATATCGACCCAAGACTGATGGTTGGCAATGACTAGATACCAAGCGTCTAATGAAAAGTTTGATGGTATGTTTACTACAAATTTTGTACGAGAAAATACGTTTTGGTTGAGCTTGTTGACGCTTATCCAATTAGTAGCGCAACTATCTACAATTATGCTCATCCACCTCTGCCAGCGTGCAATTGGTAGAAGTTTGAGCA